>PEYN01000088.1 GCA_002774355.1 Candidatus Marinimicrobia bacterium CG08_land_8_20_14_0_20_45_22
TGGATGCGTATTTAATCATTTCCGCCGTGTGAATATCGGTTGCGACGATCGGCGTTTCCAACAGATAAAGCGGGCGATAAATTTCCTTCATATTATTCAAGGCTTTTTCAGAATCCGTTCCGATCACGACGCGATCCGGACGCATAAAATCGCCGACAGCCGAACCTTCCCGCAAGAATTCGGGATTGGACACCACATCGAACAACTTCCGCGAAACCTTTGCTTTGAGCAATCGGTCGCGGATTTTATCACCCGTTCCAACCGCGACGGTGCTTTTGGTAACAATGACTTTGTAATTATCGATGATTTCAGCGATCTGGTCGATGGCGGTAAAAACATACGATAGATCGACTTCGCCGTTCTCGCCGGATGGCGTCGGTAAGGCAAGAAAAATCACCTCGGTCTCGCTAACCGCTTTTTTCAAATCCGTCGTGAAGGAAAGTCTGCCCTTATCAACGTTTTTATTGACCAAATCCAGCAAGCCCGGCTCGTAAATTGGTAAAATCCCATGATTCAGTTTCTCGATTTTTTCAGGATCAATATCGACGCAAACGACTTCGTTTCCGAAATCGGCAAGCCCGGTTCCGGAGACAAGTCCGACATATCCAACACCCATCATTGTGATTCTTTTCATTTAAAAATTACCTCCTGAAAACAGTGAACTGGCGATTTTTTGCGGTTGAGTGTGCCTTTACCGGATCGGAAGTACCAATTTTTCCTATCGTATCTCCCTTTGTCGTATCTTCAGCACGTTAAAACTTAGGTGAAAGTCAATAAAAAGCGCAAGGAAATTTTATTGATATCCAAAAATTCTTCTGTAAATCCACTCACATCCGACGATAAAAATCAAAAAAAGCATAGGAATCAACGATCGCCAAAGCCGCATTTCATGGCGTTCTTCCCTGTCAATAGATTGGATTCGAATCAGTTCGGCAATATGATCGAGTTCGGAAAGCGATATTTTTCCCCCACCGCTTTGATACGAGAGCGCGGAAAGCCCCGTGGAATTTTGCATGATTTTCGATAGTTCAATTGGTTGATCCACAATCGTAAAAGTCTTCTCCGCACTTCCGATTTCTTTCGTATCGAAAAATGCCCGCGTCATTACCCGATAAGTTCCCGCCGGTAAAGATGGTGCTTTTCCAATAAATCGTCGTCCGTTCCATAAAAGCACGACTGGTGTCTTTTTTTGCCGGTCATCCGAAATCTCGGTCTGCCAAAACATTTCCGGCCGAATAGTACCTTGGCCATCGAATGCAAAAGCGCTGATTTCGGGAATTTCGCCTGAAAGATAAATCGACTTATCCAGTGCAATCCGGACATTCTTCGACGATGACGTATCCGCCAGCCAATTCATGAGTCGTAAAACCGTTTCCTGATAGAAATCCATCTGCCGGGCACCGGTTGTCATAAAACTCCACCGCCACAAATCCAATCCTGTACAGAGAGCGAGGCGTTTTCCTTGAAAATCTCGAACTGCAAGAACCGGCGTTTCGGAGAGCGTTGATGCCGTTATCAGTGTCTCAAAACCTTCTGCCAATTTCAGTTTTTTGAATCGCTGACCGATTGGCGGCAGATTGCGGACGATCGCTTTCGAATCCACTCCACAAAAAGTATCCCTAAAAATCGCATGATCTTCGCTCTCCGGCATCAGTTGAACGGAAATTGCGACCGGTAAATTTTCTGGCGCACCGACCAGAAGTTTCTCGCCAAATAACTCATTCAGACGATCCGGCAAAAGCGAAGGAGTGTCCATCACAAGAACAGGTGTTCGACCCGATTGAATCCGCCGTCGAATTTCCGCCATTCGATTCGCGTCAGAATTTCCCGCTGGGTAACCCATGAGAATAAGCGCCGCCCAATTACCCCGAAAAACATTCAGTTCTGATTTCGGAATCCAGCCGTCGGTAGATTCGACCCAATTGAAAACGCGGAATCGTCTATCGGTTTCAAGCGTTTTTTTCAGGAATGTCGATTCAACATTCAATCTGGACGATAATATCACGATGGTTTCATCGGTTGCTTTTACAAATATACCTTCCGATTTAGTATTGTTGTACGGATTGACGTCTTTCTCAGTATCGATTTCGACGGAAAGTAAAATCTCGCCCGGCGTTTGCAGAACATGTGCGAACGCGATTTGCCGGCGGAAGGATTCCTGATGTCTTTCGACCGTTATTTTCTGAACCGTTCTTCCGTTTTCTTTTAAAAAAACCTGTGCGAATCCGCCATTTCCCTGCGGAACGATCTCGGCTGAAACCTGAATCGTATCGCCTACTTTCGCCGTCGCTGGAATATCCAGATTTGCGACAAACGCATCCGCCAGACGCGCCGTGTCGCCGATTCCGACAGAAAAAATCGGAAAACGCTTACCAGTCTCAATAAAACCCGTTTCCTCACCCTGAGTTGAGACGCCATCCGAAAACAAAACGGCGGCGCAGACAGCATCGTCAACGTGTTTTTCGAGTGAATGTGCGATTGCTTGTGATAGATCAGTGCCTGATTCATCGAACGATAGATCTGTAAAAGTGTTTTTATCCTGAGAAATATCCACACTGAAGGGCTCAACGACGACTTGCGCACCGCGTTTTTCCAAAACTCTTCGAAGATTTTTAAACTGAGTCAAAATTGAATCTGCGTTAAATTCTTTATGAGCTTTCATACTGGCAGAATTATCCATCCAAAAAACAACTTTTGGTGAAAGATGCCGAATTTTGTTCCAGCTGACGTATGGCTGAAGCGTTAAAAAACCCAACCATATAAAAAAGATCGACCGAAGAACGAGTAAGATAAGTCGGCCACGCTCCGGCATTTCTCCGCCAATTTTCCGAAAGGAAAGAAACATCGCCAAAGCAATAAAGAGCAGGATGGGAATTTCCCATAGTGACAGATTCTGAAGTTGTAATTGAAAGTCGGTCATGATCGTTTAAGCGACCAGAGAAAGATTTGGAACGGCGGAAACATCCAAATCGGAAAATTGCCCGCGTTTCATCATTTCCAGTCCGGTCCGGGCAATCATGGCGGCATTGTCCGTGCAATATTGAAGCGCAGGAAAATAGATGTCAATTCCGCGCCGATTCGATTCTTCCTGAAAAACCTGCCTTAGCCTAGAATTCGCCGCGACGCCGCCAGCCAGTACCAATTTTGGGCTTTGCGTTTCTTCGATAACGGCAAAAGTATTGACTTTCAGCGCATCGACGATCGCTTCCTGATAGGATGCGCAAAGATCCGATAGATGTTCAGCAACCCACTCATCGCCTTTCTGTTTGACTAAATAAAGAATAGACGTTTTGATGCCGCTGAAACTGAAATCGAATCGTTCACTTTTCACTTTTGCTCGTGGGAAATGATAAAATTTCGGATCGCCGTTTTTCGAGGTTTTATCGATCAGCGGGCCGCCGGGATAACCGAGATTTAGAATTCGGGCGGCTTTGTCGAATGCCTCGCCTGCCGCGTCGTCGATTCCTCTGCCGATGATCTGATAATCGCCAAAATCTCTGACGTTCACAATCTGCGTATGACCGCCAGAAACGAGCAGGCAGAGAAACGGATAAGTCAGATTCGGATATGTCAGAAAATTCGCCATGATGTGACCTTCGATATGATTCACGGCGATCAGCGGTTTTCTGGCGGCGTACGAAAGTCCTTTTGCATAGCTAAGCCCTACAAGCAATGCGCCCATCAAACCGGGACCGCGCGTCACGGCAATTCCATCGATATTGGCAAGTGAAATGCCCGTTTGTTCTAACGCTTGCCGCGTCAGGACATCGATCAGCCGCATATGCTCGCGTGAAGCGAATTCCGGAACGACACCACCATATTTTTGATGCAGTAATTGAGATGAAATGATATTAGTCAAAACGTTGCCGTCTCGTAATACGGCGATAGATGTTTCATCGCACGAACTCTCGATCCCGAGTAAATTCACTTAAAGTTTCCTTTCTCGAAAGACGCGAAGTTCAACCTCAGTCGGGATTATTTCTTTCGCGGCGATAATGCCATCAGGCAGAGATATTTCGGGTACATAAAATTTTTGATCGGCGTTCCACTGTTTTTGAAAATCGATCGTCACATGGATATCCCCCAACTTGATCGTTTTCAGAGCACTCATTCCTGCTTGAACTGTCATTGAAACGGTTGTCGGGCTGACTTCTACGCTCATATTTTCGGGCATATTGAGAACGATAACTGGGATTTCATTGATCTTTTTCTCGCTGATCTGCTCGACTTTTTGATAGACGTGGACCGATTTGAACTGAACATGAAGACCGGTCAGATTGGAAAAGTCGATCATGACGTCTTTATCGAAAGGTTCCGAAACGTCTTTCAGCGTAATCTCTTTTGTTATAAGAGCCGAACATCGATCGACATACTCCTTTGGGCCGGTAATCCAAGCGCTGTCAGGGATAACAATCGGATTTCCCGCCTTTATGTAGCCCATAGATTCTTCAATTTCTAGGCGAGGAATTATAGGTACTTTCGCTTCACCCATTACATCGAGTTCAACATGAAGGGTTTCCGGGTAAACGATGTGGTTAAACCGAATTCTGGCTCCTCTCGGTTTGAGTATTTTATCCGGATTTTCATAAAAATATTCGCTAAGTGGGAAATCGTAACGTTGACGAATGTTGCCAATATCAACGACAAACTTGAACGACGATTTCCGGATCAGATTCAAATAGAGCAGATCAATCCCTCTACCGGTAAAATTAGCGTAAATCCGCTTAGGAACTTTGCTTTTGAGCGTTTTACCGGCTTGGATGTTCCGAATCTCGATGCGTGAAGAAATCGAATAACTATAGTCATTGCTTAATAGCGTGTAAAGCCAAACAATAAACGAAAAGAAAAACACGCCAATTTTCGTTTTCGTATCCGTAACAAACCAGCGTTTCACCCGATTCCAGATGTTGGCTACCAATGCCCGCTTGTCTATTTTTCCACGATTCTCTTTTCCAGCAAGTTTATTCATACGCTCAGAAAATAGCAAAGGGGCTTGAAATTATCAAGCCCCTTTCGTTTTTAATTGATCGTAACCGAATTCCAGAGATTATTTAGGTTCCGATTCGGAAGATTCCGCCTTTTCAGTTTCAGGCTCATCTTCCGTTGATTCGGATTTCTTTTTAGCCGTCTTAGTCGAACGTTTCATTGCGGCTTTTTTCGGTTCTTCAATCGCAGTTTCGGCCTCGGAAGCGGACGCTTCAACCACTTTTTTTTCAGCGGCTTTTTTAACGCTTTTTTTCTTTGGCTTCTCTTCGGATTCTTCCTGTTTCTGCTCAGGTTTTTCAGCGGCTTTTGCCTTTTTCCGGACAGTTTTCTTCTTTTCCGTTCCGAGTTCTTCAGCCGGTTCTGCTTCTTTCTCGGATTCCGCTATTTTTTCGATAATCGCTTCTGGAATCTCGATTTTGTCGCTCGTATCACTTTGCTGGAACATATATGCTTCGGCATCAGTTCTCGGCTTCTTCGGCATTGCCTGTTCACGGGAAAGAACGACTTTCTTCTCGCCTTTGTTCACTTCCAGAACCTTTAACTGAAGTTTTTCACCAATCTGAACACCTTTCCCAGCTGTTTTTCTATCTTTCTTTGGAACCTGTCCCAGCGGAACGATTCCTTCCAGACCAAATGCCAGATTAACAATGACTAACTTATCGGTAATTCGAGCAACTTCACCCTCGACGATTGCGCCTTCGACGTACAGGGATTCAATTGACGTCCACGGGTCCTCCGATATCTGTTTCATACCGAGACCAATTTTCCGATTTTCTTTTGAAACTTCAAGAACCTTAACTTCCACATCGTCACCCTTTTTGAGAATTTCGCGAGGATGATGCAGTTTTTTCGTCCATGACATATCGGAAATATGGACAAATCCGTCGATTCCTTCCTGCAGTTCGATAAATGCACCATAAGGTGTCAGATTTCGGACGATCCCTTTGTAAATAGCACCGACAGAATAAGATTGTTCGATTGCTTCCCACGGATCGGGTCCCAACTGTTTGAAACCAAGCGAGATTTTTTTCTCCTGACTATCAACATTCAACACCTTGGCTTCGATCATTTCATTTAAAGTAAAAATTTCACTCGGATGTTTAATATGTTGAGTCCATGAGATTTCCGAAATGTGGATGAGTCCTTCGACGCCTTTTTCTATTTCGACAAAAACGCCATAATTGGCAATGTTAACGACTTTACCTTTGACAACGGTTCCAATGGGATATCTGTATTCGATTCCTTCCCACGGATGCGGCTGAAGTTGCTTCAAACCAAGAGATACTCTTTGCTTTTCTGAATCGTAATCAATGACTTTAACCGTCAGTTCATCATCCAGATTGACCACTTCGCGCGGATGGTTGACACGACCCCACGACAGGTCGGTGATATGAAGCAATCCGTCCAAACCGCCCAAATCGACGAAAACACCAAAATCCGTGATGTTTTTGACGCGTCCCGTTAGAATATCGCCGACCCTGATCTTCGATAAAAGGTCGTCGCGTTTTTCCTTTAGGCTTTCTTCGAGAATGTCTTTACGACTTAAAACAACATTTTTCCGAAGTTCATTGAGTTTGACAATACGGAACTCAAATGTTTTCCCAACATAATTGTCGAAATCCGTTACGGGACGAACATCGATCTGCGAGCCGGGTAGAAAAGCGTCAATGCCCATAATATCAACGACCATACCGCCTTTGATGCGATTGAGCACTTTACCTTCGACGATTTCGGCGTTATTGTATATTTGACGAACCCGTTCCCAGACGCGCATAAAATCCGCTTTGCGCTTCGAGAGGATCATTTGTCCGCTCTCATCTTCAAGAGTATCGACAAATACTTCAATCTGGTCACCAATATTTGGCAATTCACCTTGTTCAAATTCGTCGCGCGAGATCACGCCTTCGGATTTGAAGCCAACATCCATCAGGATTTCATTTTCATGGACAGAAACAACGGTTCCAATAATTCGTTGTTCCTGCGAAATATCTTTAAGAGAACTTTCGTATTTTAGTCGTTCTTCGGTGCGGGAGACTTCTGCTTCATCTTTTAAATCCTGCAGATTATACACTCGGATTTTTTCCGAATATGGACCGATTTTGATCTCTTCGGTAACATATTCGGCTACGGGCAATTCGACGGGCGTGGGAACGGGTTCAGCGGCGGGTGTTTCCACGCTCTCATCTGGCACCGCAGTTTCGTCGATTGGGGTTGGGGTTAATTCATTTTCTTCTTCAAACATCAAACGTTTCCTTAGGTTAAGGGTTGAACGGACAAGATAGGTTTCGGATGTTCACGCGGTCTCTCACGCGAGCCGAACCTTTTATCGAACCATTTCTGGGCGATTCTTCACAATTTCAATAATTTTTTCTACTTGTTCTTCAAAGGTTAAATGAGTGGTGTCGATCACGATCGCGTCATCGGCTTTTTTCAACGGAGAATGCGCACGGGATGAATCGATCCGGTCGCGCTTCTTAATCTCTTTGATGATCTCTTCCAAACTCAGATTTTGACCGATTTTCTGATAATCTCCGATGCGTCGTCTGGCGCGGACTTCTACATCCGCCGTCACATAAAATTTAAAATCGGCTCTCGGAAATACATTCGTTCCAATGTCTCTACCTTCCATGACGATATTGTTTTCATGTGACATTTCGCGCTGGCGCTTGACCATGATTTCACGAACGCCTGCGATTGCGCTCACAGGACTGACCGCCTGAGCGACTTCCGCTGAACGAATCTCTTCACTGACATCTTCACCATTTAAGAGAGTCCGTAAATCGCCATTTTCCCATCGGAACCGAATATCGGTCGAGCTCGCCAACGAAATGATCTGTTCGGAAACTTCCGGGTTTACTTTTCTGCGAATCGCCAACAATGTAATCGCACGATACATAGCTCCAGTATCGACATAAGTAAAACCCAGCCTTTTGGCGACTTCTTTCGCCGTACTACTTTTTCCCGAACCCGCAGGCCCATCGATTGCGACTACGATACCCATTTCACCCTTTCAAAAAGTCTTTAAATTTAAATCTACATAAAACAAAAACAAACATTTTCCCTCCGAGAAATTTTATAACTGACATTTTTCTTTCAATCTCTGAATTTCATCCAGTTTTAGAAAGCGCCACTCGCCCGGTTTAAGCCGACCATATCCAATTCCTGCAAAACGAATTCGATCGAGGCTAAGGGTTCGGTAACCAAGCACTTCAAAAATCCGGCGGATTTCACGGTTCATTCCTTCCATCAAATCAATCCGAACGACGGTTTTGCCCAGATTGTAAATAATTTCGACAACTCTTCCGGTTGCGATTTTCCCTTTTTCTAATTCGACACCTGACCGTATTTTCTCGCGAATTTCAGGACCGACTTTCCCTTCGATCTTGGCTTCGTAAGTCCGCACGATCTTAAATCGCGGATGCGTCAGCCGAAAATGTAGATCACCGTCATTTGTCAGAATCAAAACGCCAGTCGAATACATATCCAATCGCCCAACCGGTTTAACTCTAATATTTCTCCCAATCAAATCGCCAACATGTTTTCTTCCTTCCGGATCACTCAACGTTGTAACGACTCCGGCGGGTTTATTCAGCAAAATATAGATCAGTTCTTCCGGACGAACCTTTTTGCCATCTAGTTCGACGGTGTCGCTATCGCGAACAACAGTAGATAGATCAGTGATGACTGAACCATTTAAAACGACTCTGCCTTCGAGAACCATTTTATCGCAAGCGCGGCGGGAACCGACCCCGCAGGAAGCGAGAAATTTATTAAGCCTGTTCTCTTTCTTGAACGGATTCACCGGGTTCGTCATGCATGATCTCTTCAATTTCTTTGATTTTTGGTAAGTCCTTGATCGTTGCGAGACCAAAATATTCCAAGAAGTGTGAAGTCGTTCCGTACAGTAAAGCGCGTCCGGGACCTTCTTGCCTTCCTTTGGTTTCGATCAGATTTTTCTCGATAAGCGGTTTTAAAACCGTCGTCACGCCGCGAATCGAATCGATTTCCGTCCGGGTGACTGGCTGTTTGTAAGCAATGATGGAAAGCGTTTCCAATGCAGGCCGCGAGAGTCGTAGATTGCCTTTTGATTGAAATAAGCGTGAAATCCACGGATCGTATTCCGAGCGCGTCATCAGCCGATAACCGCCGGAAAGCGATTGAATCCAGATCGGCGATTTTTCCTGTTCGTAATATTCGTTGATTTCTCCGACAATCTGTGCAAGATCGATTTCTTCCTGAAGACAAACTTTTGCCTGCTCGTTTGTGATCGGTTCGCTTGCGGAAAATAGAAGCGCTTCGATGATTTTATGCGTTGGCGACAGCATCCTGAACCTTGGTTTTGATTTTCGACAACCAAATATCTCCGTAAATATCCTTCTGAGAAACGTGTACAACTTCCGATTTGACCATTTCTAAAATCGCCAGAAAAGTCACAACGACTTCGACACGGTTCTTTAACTGTTTGGCGATTTCGAAAAATCTCAGACGGCTCTTTTCGCCGAACAACGAATGGATGAACCGAATTTGCTGACCGATGCTCATACGGATTTGATCAACTTCATAATAAGTCGGTTTCGGTAAAGTTTCAATCAACTTGTGAAACATTACACCCAAGTCCATCAGGTTGACATTCCACAAAAACAGGTCGGGATCGATGGAAGGCGTTTCCGGATCGGCAGAAACAGGATGATAATGTTGCTGATTTTCTTCCAGATTCCGAAGCGTTTCACTTGCCATTTTATACTGCTGATACTCGACGAGCATTTGAACCAACTCGGTGCGCGGGTCTTCAATTTCCTCAAGATTTTCGTTTATATCGTGAGGCAGAAGCATTTGCGCCTTGATCCGCATGAGTAAAGAAGCCATATAAATAAATTCGCCCGCAAGTTGTAGGTTCATACTCTTCATAAGTTCCAAATATTGAAGATATTCTGATGTGATATAGGAAATGGGAATGTCATAGATATTGATTTCATCGCGTTTAATAAAAAAAAGCAACAAGTCCAGCGGACCTTCAAAAACATCCAGTTTGACGTGGTAACTCATTTAATAAAACGCACGTTAACCAAGCGACATCGCTTTCCGAACAGCGGCCATCGTTTCACTCGCAACCGCCCGCGCGCGCTTCTCGCCATCGATAAGAATATCCATAACCTCATCCTGATGCGAATGGAAATAATTACGCTTTTCGGCATAAGGCTCAATCTTCGCCGCGATTGCATTTGCACATTTCATTTTGCAATCGACACAACCTAACGCGCCGGTTTTACAGTTTGTGTAAATCTCGTCGCTATTCTCCGGATTAAATTTTTTTTGATAGGTATAGATGAGGCAAACCTCCGGCCTGCCGGGATCGCCGCGCCGGATTTTTTGAGGATCGGTGACAGCTTTCTTCAATTTCATCTTTACTTCTTCCGGCGAATCCGAGAGCAAGATCGTATTTCCGACCGATTTACTCATTTTATTGCCATCCAAGCCGGGAAGCCTCGGAAACTGCGTCATTTTAATCTCCGGTATCGGAAAGACTTCACCATATTGAAGGTTAAACTTCCGAGCCAGTTCCCGCGTGATCTCAACGTGAGGGGACTGATCTTCACCGACAGGAACGACATTCGCGCGGTAGATCAAGATATCGGCCGCCTGCAATACTGGATAGCCGAGATGGCCATATATTATTGTATCAATGTTCAGGTCTTTCACCTGCTCCTTGAGTGTAGGATTTCTTTCCAGACGCGCCGTTGTAATAAGCATTGAAAAAATTAAATGCAGTTCCGTATGTTCCTTGATCTGACTCTGCCGAAATATCGGACTCTTTTGGGGATCGATACCGACAGAAAGCCAATCACAGACCATTTCGATTGTATTTGTCAATAATTCGCTTGTATCAAGATTCGTCGTCAAGGCGTGGTAATCGGCGATCAAATGATAATTTTCATATTCTCCTTGCAAGGCAACCCAATTTTCCAGCGCGCCGACATAATTGCCGAGATGCATTTTTCCCGTCGGACGCATGCCGCTGAGAATTCTTTTTTTCTGAAATTCTTCCATGATTCTCCAACTCTAATCTAAAAATAAATACGGACGCCATTCATCGACCGGCGATTCAAGAAATCTCTGCAATGTGTGCAGTTTGTGCGGCTTCAACGGTTTCTTCCGAAGTTTCATGCCAGATTCTTCGAGAGTTCGATCACCTTTCCGGTTATTGCAAGGAATGCACGCAGTGACCAGATTTGTCCACGAGTCGATGCCACCGTGTGATTTTGGGATAATATGATCAACCGTCAGTGGAACTCCTTTTGCTCCGCAATATTGGCAAATGAACCCGTCGCGCCGGAAAATATTCACCTTATTCAGCACGGCTTCCCAGTGGCGGACATGAACATACCTTTGAATGCGAATGATTGTCGGGATCGGATAATTGAATGAAACCGTCCGAAGAAACTGATGATCGGTTGTTTTTACCATCGTTGCCTTGTTTTCAAGCAATAACGTTATTGCACGCCGTACGTCGCAAATATGAAGCGGTTCGTAAGTTTGATTCAAAACCAAAACACTTCGATGAATGATCGATTTTTCCATCATCACAATAAATTCCCGATTGACTTGCAGGCAAGAAGCGTCCGTTTTAAATGCTCGTTGAAATCGGCGGACGTTTCGTTCAAGCTGTCGATATGAACCCAGCCTGAAGAATGCAAGATTTTCCCGTCTCCGATTGAAATGCCAACATGTTCGACTCTATTTTTCCCTCCGAAGAAATAAAGATCGCCCGGTTCGGTGTCGGCAATCTCAATTTCCTTCAAAGATTTCATCAGAAATTGTTCACCTGCGTCCCTTTTCAGCGAAATCCCGCATAATCCGAAAACCGATTGCGTCAAACCGGAACAGTCAATGCCGAGCGGACTTTTCCCGCCCCACAGATACGGAGCGCCGAGAAAACGATGGGCGGTCTTGGCAATTTTTTTACGCAATGTTTCGCCTGAAATTGTCAACGGCCGATTGCTCATCCAACCAGTTTTTCCATCGGGTAATTGAACAAGAATCTTGTCTCTATCCTCCTCGATTAACAGAACCCGGCTCATGAACGTCACTTTTTGGAAAATGTTCGTCAATTCCGTCGTCTTCCAGACATTTGCTACCGCGTCATCGGGTGTAAACCATTTGCCATCGTTCGTTTCCCAACTATCGTTGTCAACGATAGTATTCCAGCGAATCCAACCGCGATATCCGTCCTGACAAACGATCCGAAACCATTCGTCGGATTGATCGAGCACTTCGACAACCTCGCCGAGAAAAGCTTGTGTGACCATTTCCGAGCGAAATGAAGGCTCGGAGTAAAGATTTGATACGACGGTATTAACGATCTTTCTATGCATAAAATCCAGCGAATTTATTCCGAACGAAGGAAGCGACCAAGCATTTTTATGCCCGGCTCTGCACTGTTAACTCTATCATTCTGTTCAAATTCTTTGTTCAACACGAGAAAATTTCCAGAATTATCAACAATAATCCAACGGTGAATTTCATAAAATGTACGTCGAACTTGCGGGCATGTCCGAACCTGTAAATTCAAAGTAATCGAAAAATTTTCCTTTTAAAACTGACAGAAATTCCATCTATTTAGTCCGTTTGTTTACAGAATCTTGGAAATCGAATTTTTTATTGGTCGCTCTCTTCTGATTTAAATTACTTAAATCCGTTTATCCGTTTCAAATATTTCCGAATCTTAACGCTTCTTCTCAACCGATCAACAACATCGATGATTACTTTTTCACTTTCCTGCGTACCTCTTCCGATTGCACTCGCTTCGACTGCCATCCGGTAACGATTCTGAATGTAGTCCTCTTCAAAAAGTCGCAACCGAATCGGGAACGATTTGGACTTTTCTTCCAGACCGATTTCCTCTGCTTTTTGGGTTAACAAAGCGTCACGAACAATGTAATCCATCGCGAGAAACGCGCTTTTTGAAGTAATTGCATACGGGACATATCTCAACGCTTGCACGAATTGTGCGATGGTTATTTTCTGTCCGTTAACCTCTGCAAGAATCTCGTTTTGCCGTGAATGAATTGCTATTTCCAATTGCGAGAGTTCGTCGCCATTCAACTGCATTTCTGTAATTAAATCATCTAAGGCAGGAACGCGCTCCAGAATAGAAGAAACTCTTTCTGATACCCAGTTTAATGTCGGGTACTCTATCTGCGGCATAGATTTAAGCGGCATGGATCGCGCATAATCGAATGAAAATTGTTCGCCGATGCTTTTTTCAATTAGATAATGATTAAACATTCGATTCGCGATTTTAGAACTATCGGATATATCCATCCGATTCCGGACACCGGAAATTTGAAGAATCGACCACGCAAAACCAGTATGAATCGGTTGCGTAATGGTGCTCGGTTTTTGACGAAATCCCGCCATTGCGGCATCGAATTCCATCTCTTCCCACGACAACCAGCCTAAATCTCCATCCAATTTTGGCAGATTGATATCAGAAGGAACAGAATTCTCCAAAACAATGAACGAGACGCCATTTTCGATCAGACGGAACACTTGTTTCGCCGAATTTTTATCAAGGAAATAAAGTCTTCGGAAACGGCGTTCCTGGCGCAGATAAACGCCGATCTCATCCAGACTCGCGTCGGAAATCTTGATTTTGGGCTTAATCACTAATCTAAAATATTCCTCGCGCAAACAATGATTCCGATAAGCCGCGAGTTGTAATTGAAACGATTGGTCAAGAGGTACAACCGATTTCAGAGCCTCGGTTGCTAATAGCCGTTTGTTGATCATTCCATCTAAAAACCACTCGCGCAAAGAATCGGAATCGACTTCTCCTGTTTGATTCAAGAAGTCAATATAGGCTACGCGGAATTCGTTTCGCATGATTTTATCAGCACCAAACGTAGCGACCGATTTCCCGTCAGAACATCCATTACACCAAATCATCAAAACGACGATCGCGAATAATTTTCCAACGAAAAAATTCATCCAATTTTTTTCCATTTTGTCCAATATCATTTTCAATCACCTACCAAATCATCCCGAAGGTTCGGGATCAATTTAATTGTTTGCAAAAAAAATACTCAACATTTTCAATAAAAATGAAAATTCTGAATTATCCCTATAATCGCCTTCAGATCAGTTCCCGTAACGCAAAACCCGGTGCTTTTTACCTATTTCGGCGAATTTTGATAAACAAAAATCCAATTGCTCTCGGGTATGAGTTGACATGTAACTAGTCCGTAGCAATGACCGGTCCATCGGTACGGCTGGCGGTATGACCGGATTGGTATAGACTCCGGCATCCAGTAAATCACGCCATACGGCAAAGGTCTTCATATCGCCTCCAATAATGATAGGGATGATCGGTGTGGAGCTATTGCCGATATTGAATCCCAGGAGTTTCAGCTCTTTTTTCATATAATTGGCATTTCCCCACAAGCGTTCCCGTCGCTGTGAAGGGGATTTGAAGATTTTCGATATCTATATCACCAACAATATTTCTGAGATATTCTTTTACTTTTACTCCGCTTATCAAACCGGATTTTGAAATTGTGGGAACAAAGTATTTCATTGATGAGACCAAATCGGTTTTGCACGCAATATCCTCAATTTCATAAATGCTGATTCCCGCGGCGTAGGCTCCGCCAGTCATGGCGCCGATATTGGACAGCCCTTTTGCGGAACCGTTGCCCAGTACCAACCGTACTTTTTTATTGCCGATTTGTTTTTTCATATTTATAAACTATTCAATTCTCCAAGCTTTTCTTCACAATTCCCCAAAGTGCCTATTATTTTAAAGCACCTAAAACTTTCTTTGCTTCAATATATCCAATTTCAATAGCATCTTTCCCTCGATAAAACTCATATGGATTGATATTTCTTGTATCCGGCTCAATGACTAAATCAGGCTTGTGGAGTTCAATTTGAAGTTGTGCAATTACGTCCTGGGCTATATATAATGTATTTTCCGAGATTTTCACTATTCCCGGATGTTTCAATTTATTCTCCGTTTTAGTTGAATCTTTCTTGCGCTCTTTCTCTCTATTATTAATCATTTTGATTTGCTTCGTTATCCAGTCGCTGGTACTTTTCCATGCCCCGGGTGTCTGTGGTTCAGGATTTTCTATTTGTATATATTCTCCTTTTTCGGAGGGAAGCCTGCCATGAAGCACATGGACGGCAATTATATAATCTGCCCCCATTTCTCTTACTACGTCGATTGGCACCGGGTTCACGAGCCCACCATCAACTAAAAATATATCTTGATATTTTACCGGGATGAAAACTATCGGAATAGAGATGCTTGCCCGAACAGCTTCTATCAAACTTCCCTTATTGATGATATATAATTTACCGGTAGAGATATCAGTCGCTGTTGCGGTAAATGGGATTGGCAAATCTTCTATTTTTTTATCGCCATAAAGTGTATATAAGAATTCTTTGACTTTTACTCCATCGATAAATCCTGAAGGAAATAATCCCGGTATGAATAGTTTCGTGACCGTTTTCCAATCAGTCCCAATTACAATTTTTTCGAGAGTGTCAATCGGAACGCCGGATGCATAAGCGGCGCCTATTAGAGCCCCTATACTGCTTCCTGAAATAAAATCAACCTGTATTCCGGCCTCTTCTAATGCTTTAATAACGCCGATATGGGCAAGGCCCTTGGCGGCGCCTCCACTCAGGGCAAGCCCAATTTTAAGATTATTGTCCCTTAATTTTTCAATAGTAAGATTGACATTACGTGTTTTGGGATATCTGTTTTTTCCAGTTTGAGTTGAAACTTTGGGATAGGCGTTTATCGTAAAAATAGAAAATATGAGCAGGAAAAAGAGAAAATTTACACTCGTACTAAAACGATTATTTTTTAAATGACAGCAATTCATATTAACACCTCTTATCTTTATCTAAAAATTCACTAATCTCATTCTCTGCTACTTCACAAATTTTCCTTCGTGATAAATATTTTGTTTTGATTTCGTAGTAAGAAATTTGGGGTAATACAGTAAATCCGATTTCAATAGATTTTAACTGCAGTAACCTTAGTAAATGAATGATAATATTTCCACGAAAATTATGGAAAACGACCTGATTTATATTTTCTTGATTTGGTGTCTCTTTATTTATTTTCTCAATCTGAATAACAACCGGAACGACATTTTTCTTTGTAGTGAATGCTAATTCAAAAAAAGAAGAGTTAAATTTTTTTAATTCAAATCCGTCTCCTGTAGCACCTTCAGGGAAAAAGGCCACATTTAAACTCGTTTTATTCAACAAATTGGATGCTTTTTCGAGTACGATTGGTATTGATCTGTTTTTTTGTCGATCAACAAAAACAAATCCCATTAACATCATAATACTGCCAATGAACGGCATTTGCCTTACATCTACATTTGAAATCACAATACATGGTGATAAAGCCATTAATATAAAAGAATCAAGATATCCCCAATGATTTGAAACAATTATGGCATTTGAAACATCAACGTCTTTCGGCCTTTTTAATTTCACCCCTGCAATAAATAATAGACACTGGAAAAGCGGACGGATAATATATTGTGTGTTGATTTTGATATAAAACCATTTAGTTGTAATTATTGTTACAATTCTCAATATAAAACTTAGCAAAACGCCAGCGGTGAGAAAGATCAGGACAATAAATGATTTTAGAGATGCACGCAGGACATCAACCCAAATGCCAATAATGTCCAACCATATTGGTTTTATAGTCGATTTTATCATAAAAAATTATTTGCAGATTCCATATAGTAATGTATCGGTTACTAAATCTATTTCCTGCTTATTGATTTCCATATCCGAATTTGTAATCATATACAGTTCCATACCTCGTAGTGCCAATGTAAAAATTTTAATAACTTCACTAATATTCATAATCACAAAAAACTTTTTATCTATACCTTCCCGAAAAATGGAATTGAGGATTTGAGTCTCATAATCAGTAAAATCAGCGCGGAATTTTTTTACACTTGTCAATTGTTCAAGATATTGATCTCTCAACGCGGAGTAGGTTATTTCTAATCTATTTAAATATTCTAGTCTCACCCTGATATAAATTCGAAGTCGTTCTTTTGGATTAGATATATCCTTAATGGCATTATTTATAGCATCTTGCATTGTTTTTACCTCTTCACGAACAACTTCGTAAAATATCTGCTCCTTGTCGCGAAAATAATGGTAGAGAGTTGCTTTGCCCATGCAGGATGCCTTGGCAATTTCATCCATTGTAGTCTTGTTAAGGCCAAAACGTGAAAAGATTTTCTGAGCTACTTCAAGGATCGATCGTTTTTTTTGCTCTCTTTTGTTCATCATATTCGACTCATATTTAATATTGGTCGAATAATATGTAGAATAATTTTAAATGTCAAGATTTTAAAATTTCCCAACTCACATATTTTGGAGGCGCGGTTTATATCAGTTGGGGCAAAATGGAAAAATTTACTTTCTGGTATTTATTCTGAATTGCCATTCTCCATATCTTCGAGAATCCCGTTAAATTGCTTCAGTGCCGCCTGCATGTTCACAACTTTTTAGTCGCAATTACATTCGGTTCGGGCAGATCATCGGTATCCTCCAGGCTCTCATCTCTCAGCCAGAAAATGTCCAGGCTGACCTTATCCCGCTGAACCAGTTCCTCATAAGTGAACGATTTGAATCGTTCGGTTTCCTGTCGGTCGTAGCGGTTACCGTGATTGTAACACGTTACAAAATCCAACAAATCCTTCTTATTTAACGGATTCATTTTCAGGGTGAAGAGCTGATTCGTTCGTAAATTATAAATTTACAGTTTTTCCGTCCAGACTTTCTCCCTAGCCGGTTTGTGGCAGAAAAAGATCACATTCGCCTTGACGCCCTGCGCATAGAAAACGCCGGTCGGCCGTCTTAACAAAGTATGAACATCATATTCGGCAAGTAACTTCCTCCGAACGACTTCTCCGGCGCCGCCTTCAAAAAGCACATTGTCCGGGATAACGACGGCGACTCTGCCATTGATCTTCAATAAGGATTTAATATGCTGAACAAAGTATAACGGTAAATGTTATTTATACGTCGTGAAATCGTCTTGTAACTTTCCCCAAATAAATCACCCATTTGTTTTTGAATTAGCCAAACTGCCTCGGCTTCGAGATGAACTTCCAGCGCCGGGCAATCCTTCGGGCGGCTGGTAAATTATGACCCGGTCATATTTTTCTATCAACTATTCTCCCCTATTAGCTTGCTTTAATATTTCCTTCTTTTCTTCTTCTTTTTACGAATTTAATACTTTTGATACCGTAGTCTATAAGTATCATAATAGGTAAGGAAAGTAAGAGAAATAGTGCTGTAAGTAGTTCCTCCACCCCGTCAATAGTTCTTTTAGTTTTATCAGCTTAGTCTTTCTTCCAATTATTAAATGATGTTTTATCTATAGATTTTTCATTAATAAGGGGTACGATTAGCCCTGAAAATTTGCCACCACTTCTGCGTTCGCAAAGGTCTTCTACAGCCATTGTAAATGCAAGTAACTCTCCTTTAGGAATATTATCTATCTCAGCAGGATGACGTTTTGATATGCCAAAAAATTTCTCATCGAAAAAACCATCATTATACAGGATAATAGCAATTTTAAAATCACCTTGTCCATATATAAAACCTTTGCATGATGTGAATCACTCGGGTAGCGAGCTTTTGATTTTCTGACTTGTCGATTGAATATTGTCATTTCGTCGAAGTTCAATTTCTTATATGTCATGTTTACTCCTAAATCACTATGTTTCTCTGTAAATCAAGATAGTTCATACTATTTTGTATTATAATGTATCTTAGACCTTCTTATTCTTATTCTTACTGGTAAACAAATAGTTTAACAAATTACCTTGAATTTTTCTTCTCCCCCTTATTCTCTCCAGCAACCTCTCCGCAGGTGGGTTCTGCAGAACCAGTCTGCCCTCGAATACCCGCTTGAGGATATTTATTTCTAAGCTTTCAGACAGCCCGGCGCCGGACTGTAATTCCCGAATGGCGATCCCGATTCCTGCGCCGAAATCGATGCTGTTAACGTTCTGAATGATCCATCCGCAAAGAACTAACTGCGCATCGATTTGAATTCTGGCTAATTGCTCAGGTGTAAACGATGAACCTGTGGTAAAACCGTCATCATTCAAAGAAAACTTGATTTTAAAACTTTCTTTAACACCGCCATTAACAAAACATTAAAAAATGCGACCTCAAAATAACGACTTTATTTCAATTAACCCAATCAACTCGGCTGTCTGACAGAAATTGTCACTCGTCGTCAATCCCTCACAACTTCTACGCCGGCAGTTCTATGATAAATGTCGTGCCGACGCCCGGAAGGCTCTCGGCACGGATTCTGCCGTTGTGCAGAAGAATAATATGACGCGCAATGGACAATCCGAGTCCGGTACCGCCGAGTTGTCGCGAACGAGATTTATCGACAACATAAAAACGGTCGAAGAGGCGCGGCAAATGTTCTTTGGCAATGCCGATGCCCGTGTCTCGGATTTCGATCCGGATTTCTCTATCAGATTTCATAGCGGAAATGGCAATGAAACCCTTTTCGGTATATTTGACCGCGTTGTCGATCAGGTTGATGAAAACCTGCTGAAGTCGGAAAGGATCGGCGTCCAGCATGCTTGCCTGTTCGGGAATATTGATTTCAATTTTCAAGCCTTTTTCCGCAATTTTCGTCTTGAACAGATGAACGGTATCTTTCACCAACGCCTGCAAATCCACTTTCTCGATTTGTAACGCCGGCCTATCCTCGATCTCCGCCAAATTGAGTAAATCGCTCACGATCGCAATTAATCGGTTGATGTGTCGCGCAACGATGTCGATGTATCGGCGTTTCTCCGCGTCCGGCTCATCCTGTAGGATTTCGACAAATCCTTTGATCGCGGTCAGTGGTGTTCGGAGTTCATGCGAAACGTTGACGACGAAGTCTTTCTTGAGTTTTTGAAGCGCTTTCACTTCCGAGACGTCGGAAAAAAGGAGAATTATTTCCCGGTTTTCTTCAATGAATGTCGAACTGCAAAGGTACAGTTTTCCGTTAATCTCGATCTCCGCGCTTGAACTGGTTCGGCTATCCGTCGTTTTTTTGACAAAATCGACAAAAACCGGCTCGCGTATTATTTCCCAGTATAACCGCCCGTCAATCGGTTGACGATGAACGATTTCTAAAAATGAATCGTTGAAGAAGGTTACTTTTCCCCCTGCGTCCAGCGCCGCCAATCCGGACTGAATCGACGAGATGATCGTTTTGATTTCGTTATGGCGGAGAGAAATATCGTCGAAAAGACGCTGAATTTCCGAAGTCATGCGGTTAAAACTTTCGGATAATTCCCTGAACTCGTCGTTTTGATTCCAGTGAACTTTTTGGTCGAAATCGCCGGCAGTGATCTTTCGCGATGCTTTTACTAACAACTGAATTGGGCGGATTGTACTTTTCGCCAGTAAAAATGAAATCGCCATAGCCAGAAAAACGCTGGCGAGCATAATCCTGAGGAGTCGCCATTTGAACCCGACGATCATTGTTCTGACGTCGCTTAAATAAACACTCGACCGGATGATGGCTATCGTTTTCCCATTTTGAACAAACGGCGTAGCGATGTAGAGCATCTCGGAATCGACCGTTCCACTGAACCGAATATCCGAACCGACAGAGCCCAAAAACGCCGTTCGTACTTCCGGACGATAGCGGTGGTTGTTCATCCGTCGCGGGTCTTTTTCGGAATCGGCAATGACCTTTCCGCTCGTATCAATAACGGTAATCCGCGTTGCTATTTCCCTCCGATATTCCTTTATCAACCGGTCTAAATCGGTGTAGTTACGATTTAAGATCAACGGTGCGAATCCACGCGCCAATACATAATTAAAATTAATCATCTGACTTGACAGCGTGTTGACGGTCTGTGTCCGGATCAACCGGAGCGACGCAAAGAGGATCAATCCAGTCAATGAGAGTATAACGATCAGGTAACCGGTAAATATTTTTGAGAAAAAGGTTTTCTTCATAGTTGAATCCTATATCCAATCCCTCGTAGGTTTTGTATATACTTGCCGTATTTTCCCAACTTGTCACGAAGGTTTTTAATATGAACGTCGATCGTGCGGGCGATGACGATCTTGTCTTCGCCCCATAATTCCTGAAGAATACGATCCCGATTGAACACATAACCGGGTTTCCGCATCAGAATTTTTAAAATACGAAATTCGGTTAGTGTTAAGTTGATTGATTCCCCGTCCACGGAAATTTCGTACTTCTCGAAGTCGATTGTCAATCCTTCAAAGCTGAAGACTGTCCTTTCCGGAGCGGTCTTCTCCGAACGGCGCAGAACGGCTTTAACCCGCGCAACCAATTCCTTCGTCGAAAACGGTTTCGTCAAATAGTCATCGGCGCCGATCTCGAGTCCCAGCACTTTATCAATTTCATCAGTTCGGGCGGTCAGCATGATAATCGGAACGTTCGCCAACCGTTTGTCATTTTTTACGACTTTACAAACTTCAATTCCATCCATATCCGGCAACATCAAATCGAGAACGATCAGGTCTGGGAGATTGTTTTCCTGCCAATCGAAAAACCTGTTCGCATCCGGAAAGAGAGCCGTCCGAAAACCGCCCTTCTTCAGATGAATCGCAACCAATTCGCGAATATCCGGTTCATCGTCTATAATAGCAATCAATTCATTCACAAACTAATCTACAAAAAGACAAAAGATTTCAGAAATTTTTATTTTTGGATGATATATCAGGAAAACGAGTGGGAATCAGGTATTCGGAATGACGCAGATAAAAATTAACTTCGTCTGACCGCGATTGATAACCTGATGGATTTCGTTAGGCTTGACCAAAACCGCCATATCCTGATGGATTGGCGTTTCGGATCCTTCGCCTCTCATAACACCATTTCCAGAGAGAATGTAAATCTCATGTTCAAAATCGTGCGTGTGATAAAACGAAAAACCGCCTGGTTCAATTTCGAATCGACGCATCGCAAAGTTTAGCGTGCCGTCGGCTTGTGATAGCAAGACCTGCTTAGTAACACCTAAGATTCCGATACCATCGACTTTCTCTATGGGAACGTCATTCAGTGTTTTGATTATCATGATCATTTCTCCTCTATGATCGTCAAGACGTTTTCAATGATATAGTCGCAGATAAACCAACCATGATGGTTAAGAACCAGACGATTGTCGGTCATCCGACCATATTTTTCAAGATCGCGCTGTTTCAATTTGTCCTGTAATTTTTCTAAAATTTCCGCCGAGGCCATTCCGGTCGATTCTTCCAAATCCTTAAAATTCATTCCATCCATCGTCCTAAGCCGCAACAGGACATACTCGTTCAGGACATTTGCTTCGGTCAGAGATTCGGAATTTTCTACAGGGAGATTGCCATCCGAAATTTTCCGAAGATAATCGTTGACAGCGGAAACATTCCACCATCTCTTTACGCCATTAAAAGAATGAGCCGCGACGCCAAAGCCCAGATATTTTCCCCCATTCCAGTAAACCGAGTTATGGATCGCCTGACAGCCGGGTTTTGCCCAGTTCGATATTTCGTAATGAACATAACCGGCAGACGCGAGCATTTGATGCGCTAAATCGTACATCTGCCATTCGATTTCCTCATCCAACGGAATTATTTGCCCTTTTTTCAACATTGTGTAGAATGAAGTCCCTTTTTCAAAGATTAAGTTGTACAATGAAATATGTTCGACGCCAGTTGAGATTGCCCACTGTAGAGTTTCCGACCATGATTCAACTGTCTGTCCCGGAATTCCATAAATAAAATCCATACTTCTTTGGGAAAAACCGCAATTATTAGCACTTTTAACAACATCGAAAATGTTTTTCGAATTATGAATTCGCCCCAGAGTTTTCAATTCCTGATCGTGAATCGATTGGCAACCGATGCTGATCCGATTGATTCCCGCTTCCCTGTATCGCGATAGAAGACCGGAACCGATGCCGTTCGGATTAATTTCGATAGTAAATTCTTGCACCGAATCCATTCTGACGTATTTTCCAAAAGCGCTAAGAAGATCGGAAATATGATCCGGTTTTAAAAAGTTCGGAGTCCCGCCGCCTATGTAAATGGAGAGTGTTTCAGGATTTGTCTTCAAAAATTCAGCCAGAAAATCAATTTCCTGAGTCAAAGCGCGGATATACGGATTGATCCGATCGAAGCCCCAATCCTCAGAAGCAAATGCGCAATAAGGACATTTCCTTTTACAAAATGGGATGTGAATATAAATGCTAAGGCTTTTAGAATTTTCGAGACACATAATAATGGGAAACTTCTTCGCTAAACTCTTTACGCGAAGTTAAAAGAAAAATAATCGAACCGCAAGTTCTTTTTTATAAAACCAAATCGCCGATACGATTCCAGCGGATTTTGTGAGTCAACCGATAGAGCGGCATTTCTTTATCCCAGGAAAGGTAAATAACCAATCCCTGCCCCAGGACATTGTCGAACGGAACAAATCCCCAAAAGCGGCTGTCCCAACTATTGTCGCGGTTGTCGCCCATCATGAAGTAATGATCCTGTTCGACGACGTAATATTGAACGGCTTTCCCGTCGATAATCATTCGGTCGCCGCCCGCCGAAAATGTGTGATTTTTCAGCTGAGCGCAGTTACGAATGATGTCGTTCGGGACTTTTCCGAACCAGAGCGTATCGCCCTTGGCAGGAACATAGACCGGTCCGTAATTGTCCTTATTTCCGGCATTTCGGGGAAAAATATCCGGGTCTTCCCACTCCGACGGATAGATAACGGGAGAAATGAATTTGGAATGCGGCGGATTCTCGAAAACTTTTCCATCTACGGTCAAGACTTTATCGCGCACTTCGAGGGTTTGTCCGGGACCGGCGACACAGCGTTTGACGTAGTTCAGCGACGGATCGACTGGATACTTAAAAATGACAACTTCGCCCTGTTTGGGTTTTTTGAACGACGGCAGGCGGAACCATGGAATATGAAATCCGATCTTCGTCCATGGAATGCCGATCCAATCCGGCGTGCGTGTTCCGTACACGAATTTCTTTCCCAGCATAAAATCGCCGATCAGGATGGTGTCTTCCATCGATCCGGTTGGAATCTGGTAGGCTTCGATGATGGTCGCCTTCAGTCCCAGAGCAATGAGTAAAACAATTCCCCACGACTTGACTTCCTGCCAAAATTTGTTATTATCGTTTTTTCCTATCTTCTTCTTTTCTTTCATAATCAACTCCGGATCAATTTAATTCCTTATACTCGACCGACCAAATAAAAGTTCAACCGACGATCAAATGATGAACCGGTCGGAAGATTACCTCTCACTTGATCAGCAATATCTTGTTGATAAGTCTTTGATCCGCTCGTTTCAGAACCGTCAAAAAAACGCCCGAGGCGACACTCTTACCGGAAAAATCGTTTCCATCCCATAAGAATTCATATCGTCCGGGTTGCTGAACTCCGAGTTCTTTGGAGAAAACCTGTCGTCCGTCGATTGAATAAATTTCGAGCCGGAGATTCGACGGCTTCTCGACCTCGTACCGGATTTTCGTCGAAGCATTGAACGGATTCGGGTAATTCCCCAGCAACGCAAATCGGAAAGGCACGGAAGTTTTGGCAGGCATCGTGGAAAGGATTCCTTCTTCGGGTTTTGTCAGTTTCTTCGTTGTGTAGAGTTTAAGTTCGCCGGGGGCGAGTGTAATCAGATCGTTCAAATTTGTCAGATACAGACTGTCGCCCGTGAAATACTCATACCATTTCCCCGGTTGATAAAAGCCGGGATCGATGGAACGGGTGACGACATCGAAGTTGCCTAGGATCACGGCGCTCATCGTTGTGTGCGACATACGAATCCGTTTCATTGCACCGGAAACGTCGAGGTTGACGTTGGTTTCTGGACTTCTGAACAGTTCGTTTTCACGGCGAAGATTTAACAGCGCTTGAATTGTTTTGTACAATTTAACCCGGCTTTCGTCAACGAAGTAATTCCAGCGGATCGGTTTTTCGCCCACCCGACCGTTATAATCAATCGATACGTCATATCCGAGTTCGCCAAACTGCCAGATCATTTTCGGTCCGGGCAATGTCAGGAAAAAGACCATGTTTAACTTTATCCGATTCAGCGCAGTCACTTCGTTTTTAATGCTGTAACTACCGGATGAATTTCCGTCAGTAATATTTTTATACATCAGACGTTCTTCGTCGTGACTTTCCATATACGTGACCACACCCGGTTTGGTAAAAGTGCGTGTTTTATAAAATCCCCATGAGAAATCCGATTCGGTAGTATATCCCATTGCCGATTGGGCGTAATTCCAGTTGGAGTTGCCCCATACAAGCATTCCGTAATCCGTTAGTACCTTCTCTTCCGAATTTTCTGCGAAGTGTTCGAGGATCACATAAGCGGTCGAATCCGTTTCCCAGATTTTATCCGACATTCGCTTCAGGATCGTTATTCTGGATTCGTCGTACGCGCCGCCGTCACCGGTTTTGTTCGTAAATCCTTTTGTGAAATCGAACCGAAATCCGTCGATTTTAAATTCAGTCATCCAGTAATGCGTCACTCTATCGACAAACGCCTTCGTATACGGACTTTCGTGATTAAAATCGTAACCCCATGAATAAGATGAATTCGGAGAAGTCTGATTATACCACGGATTTTCTGCCGAAGGCCGATTCAATGTGGAATTCCAGTACAACCGAACCAGCGGTGATTGACCATACGAATGGTTCAGAACGATGTCTTGAATGACAGCGATTCCGCGCCGATGACATTCATCGACGAAGCATTTGAGTGCGTCCGCCGTGCCGTAATATTTATCGGGCGCAAAGAAAAACGATGGATTATAACCCCACGACAAATTTCCTTCAAACTCGCTAATTGGCATCAGTTCAATCGCATTTATACCAAGATTCTGCAGATAATCCAGTGTGTCGGTCAGCGTCGCGTAATCGTGATTCGCCAGAAAATCGCGAAGTAGTAATTCATAAATAATCAATTCGTGCTTAGCCGGTTTATCATACGAAGTTGTCTGCCAGTTAAACGCGGATTTTCCCGTTTGGAATGTTGCAACCGGTTCCGACGTTTTATTTTTCGGATAAGGTTTAAGATTGGGATAAGTCGTCGCCAAAATATAACTATCGTTCCACGGATCGAGTACTTTTTCCGTGTAGGGTTCTGCGATGCGAAGCGTCCCATTCACCAAATACTGAAAAGCGTATTCAGTTCCTGCAACAAGCGAGTCGAGTTTTATCCAAAACAGCACACTGTCCGCCGACGGCTCGTACCGGTTCATCAGAAAGGACGTATCGACTTTCCAATCATTAAAATCACCAATCAGATAGACAAATTGTTTGTTCGGAGCGAAAAGCGCTAAAATGGCAGTTTTATCGTCAAGAATGTTAATTCCGGGAACCGTCGAAATCGGCGGCGGCAAATTCCGCGGACTTGGATTGACAACAACATAAAATGAAGCAGAATCACTGACATTTGCGGTATCTTTTCCGACGATTTCCACGAGATTTCTGCCGGCGTCAGTATTTTCCATGACAAGGTCGAA
>PEYN01000089.1 GCA_002774355.1 Candidatus Marinimicrobia bacterium CG08_land_8_20_14_0_20_45_22
TGGCCCTAGACGGAAGGTAGAGCATCAGGTCGCCGCCCGAACTGGACATGCTAATAGAATTGTCAGCCACTCCGGAAGCGTAAAGTTTCCGGGCTTCAATATTCCCGCCAGACGTTCTTGCGCTTACAGATCCCACAACGCCCAAAATCACAATATCACCACCGGATGTCGTTGCGATGAGATCTTTTCCCGCCTTTCCAACTTCGATATCGCCGCCGCTGGTGCTCACTTGACAAAACCAAGCGCCTCACCGATATAAATATCGCCACCGGAAGTATGCGCTTCTACTTTTCCGCCAACTTTTTTAACCTCGATGTCGCCGCCCGATGTACGCGCGCGTAGGGTTTCCCCAATAACCATTTGAATATCTATATCTCCACCGGACGTGAAAATCTCGCCATTACCCTTCAAATCGTTGAGATTAATGTCACCACCCGATGTCATCGCCCACAAATTGCCCCTGTGGCGCTGTATTCTTATGTCGCCACCCGAGGTGGTCGCTCTTGCAACACCAATAGATCGATCAATAGCAATATTACCGCCAGAGGTCAATCCGGTTAGTTCTCCATTAATATCCGACACTTCGATATCGCCGCCGCTGGTGCGAATATCCGCATGACCCTGCAGATTGTTGAGCGATAAGTCTCCGCCAGATGTTTTGACTGCCACATTAAACGCAACGGGAATTTTAACAAAGAATTTGCTTTCAAATCGTCTGGAATGACACGTTCCATCAACAGTTAATTTGTTGCCTTTTTGTGTATATTTTGCCTTTTCATCCTGTAAAATTTTACCGGCGGCAGATTCCGAATACGCCTTAATGCGGAATAGCTCCTGAATCTCAACATCGTTCCGTTGTTCACCAATGATCGTAATGTCACCGGTTATATTCTTCATATCCAGAAATCCTCCGCCTTTGACGTCGAACTTCTCAATAATTTCTCCTGCGTAACGCATACCGTCGTATTTCAGTTTGCTTTGCGAAAACAGAACGGCGCTCGCTAATAAGGCGATCAAGATAACTTTAAAGGTTCGTTTCATGGCGACTGCCCCTTCAATTACCACTTCTACTGTTTTTTCTGTTTAACGAGTCCAACCCTTCTTTTGCGACGACGCGGACGGACTCATCCTTTTCCTGCGAACAGACCAGCGCAAGAACGGGAATGATCTCGTCTTTACCAATGGTGACTAACTGATTGATTGCCATTTTCCGAATCGTGGAAGAGGAGTCCCGCAGAGCGGCAGATTTGAATACCTCAACAACCTGTTCGGAATCAGTTTTTTTCGCCAGCGCTTCCATCGCGCGGCACCGAACATCGCCAGATTTGTCTCGGAGTAAAACTGCTATCAGCGTGTTGTCGATGTCTTCGCTTGGAACGGCCTGCGAGAGCAACTTTACCGCTCTCATCCGACGCTCAGGCAACTGGTCGTGAATCGCGGAATATCTAAGCATGTTCTGAATCGTCGGATCGTCAAGACCGCCTTTCAGCGCAAAGTCACGCTCGATCTTTAAGGCAACTTCAACTACGCCATCGCCGTCTAGATCATTTTTCTCTTGGGTAAGATCGGCGATTTCGACGTTTCCATTGCTCAACATGTAATTAGCCATCGCTTTTTGGAAATTCGCTTTTTCTGCTTCGGTCATCGTTTTCTGAGAGTTCACGAAATTCGCCAGCATCGCCGGATCATTTTTTAAGCCGGAGCTTAGCCAGATTTTTCCAACCAGCATACCAACGACGAAGGTCATTCCGATTGTAACAAACTGGTATTGCGGACGCATAAATACGGCGCGGACGGAATCGGTCAAATCCGACCACCCGTTTCGTAGGCGCCTGACGATTCCTATATTCGGTTCCGCCGTGATTTTTTCCATGATCTGCCGGTTGAGGCGACTGAGCAATATTTCCGTCGGCTTTATACCGACGCTTTCTATGCGAGCGGCTCCAAGTGTTTCAAGTTTTTCAATCTTCATCTGACAAATCGGACAAGACTTCAGGTGTTGCTGGAAATCGACTAGTTCCGCACCAGTAAGTTCATTATAGAAGTAAAGAATTGCGGCTTCATCATATTTTTTGTTGTGTCTCATGGTTATTTCTCCTTTTCAAGCCTCTACAAGCAAGGCTTGGAGTTTCTGAGTTGCTCTGAACAAATATCGCTTGACGGTGCCTTCCGTACAATCGAGCAAAACGGAAATATCTTTGATTTTTTTCCCTTCGATGTGTTTGAGGATAAAAACAATCCGCTGTTGGGTGGACAGCTTTTTTAGAGCCCAATCGATTTGACTCCGGAGTGATGAGCTGAATGTTTCCCGATCGGCTTCATCGTCATTTGACGGTAGGGTTTCCCAGAGATAATCGTCCTCACCCGGATCGGCAATTGCCATACGCTTATTCTTCCGGTAAAAATTGAACGCCTGATTTGTCAGAATCCTGTAAATCCAAGTAAAGAACTCACTCTCAAACCGAAAAGTCTCGATGTTTCGGTAAACTTTGATGAACGTTTCCTGATATAAATCTTCGGCGTCCTGCGTGTTCCGGGTAAAGTGATACGCAAGGCTCATCACTTTTTCGCCGTACCTGTTCATTACCCATTGAAACGCCATTTTTTCTCCGCTCTGAATTCTTTTGATTAAGTCGATCTCTTCTTTTTCCATATGACCTCAAAACTCCTTCTTAGATAGCCTTTTTGTTCATTGGTTGTCAGGGGGAGAGATGAAAAATTATCGCAAAACCGTCATTCGTCCATATTGAACATGATTTTTCCGAGTAAGCCTAACCAAATAGACGCCCGATGAGACGGGCAAGCCAGAGCCGGAGAGTAGGTTCCACGGAATCGTTTCCCGTATGCCTTCCCACTTAACGGGAATTTTTTGCGACCAAACTATTTGGCCTTTCATATCGACAACTTCCAGTTTCGCCGATTCCGAAGACGGTTTTAAATTGTCCCACTTGAAGAATAAATTTGTAGAAACTGCAGCCGGATTCGGATAACAAAGAATCTGATTTTCGGACAATTCCCGATCTGGAAATTCCAGAGTATCGCCTTGAAAAATCGTTTTCCAAACATCCGGAATTCCCCAGCCGTAACGATCGTCCGGCGCGTTCGCGCGATTGGCATATTTTTTCAACGACTGAATAACTTCTGCTGGCGCCCAATCGGGATTTTTTTCCAGAACTAAAGCCGCGGCGCCCGCAATTAGCGGCGTGGCGAACGACGTTCCGCTTCCCGCGCCATATCCCAGAGAATAATCTATTGCCAGATAAGCGGATACGCCTCTGGCGCACAAATCCGGTTTGACGCGCCCATCCGCAGTCGGGCCATGCGAAGAAAATGCGGCGATGACACCATTTCCGTCAACGGCGCCCACGCTTAACGCGCCAAATGCATCCGCGGGCGAACCGAGTCCACCGTCAGGATAATGCGGATCGTTTCCTTCATTTCCGGCGGCAACGGCAACGATGATTCCGCGCCGGAACGCCCAATTTACTGCTTGGGTCGTCACGGCTGTTTCTCCATCCAGATCCGAAAAAGAATACTCAAAATTATCGAAGGTTCGGTAGCCCAACGATGTTGAAATCACGTCAACGCCAAGCCTGTCAGCCCATTC
>PEYN01000090.1 GCA_002774355.1 Candidatus Marinimicrobia bacterium CG08_land_8_20_14_0_20_45_22
TCTGAGTTGCTTTCGTTGAAATCTCGCTCGCCCCAAAAGATTGTGAACTTGTCGCGATACGGCTTCCCGTCCCACGGGCAAAAAGTGGCGCAGTTGCCGCACTCGTTGCATAATCCGTCTAAGTGAACGATTTGCCAACTGTTTTCCGTCTGGACAGCGACATTTGCGCGGTTTGGACAGACATCGACGCAAATTCCGCAGAAAGTCTGGCAGTCGAGACAACGACTCGCTTCGCGATGAATGCTTTCCGGATCTTTCAATTCCTTCTCGGCGGATCTTATCAATCCTTTGCGCCGGTAAATTTCGTTCAGATCGATCGGTTGGCGAGACAGTTCCGGTTCTCTGAAATCGGGATTTTCACGCCGAATAATCTCCGTGGCAACTTTTTTGCCTTCGGCAATCGCTTCAACGACAGTTGCTGATCCCAGCCGTGCATCGCCACCAATGAAAACTCCCGGAACGTTTGTTTCGTTTGTCTGTGGATCGGCGATGGCTTTTCCATAATTATTAATGCCAATCCCCGACTCGTTTAAAAATTCGGTTTCAACATTTTCACCAATGGCGGAAATCACGAAATCGGCTTGAATATTTTCGTAAGCGTTATCGATTGGAACTGGTCGGCGCCGACCGCTTTCGTCTTTCTCGCCCAGTTTCATGTTCTGACATTTTAAAATTCCGGCTTTGGAAAACTTGATAGGTGTCAACAGTTCGCGAATGGTGGCGCCCTCCTGAAGAGCGTTATCGAGTTCCTCGCTGTCTGCAGGCATTTCTGAAGTTGTCCGCCGATAAATAATAGAAACGTTCCGAACGTGGTTAATTTTCAAAGCCGCACGTGCCGCATCCATCGCCGAGTTACCGCCACCAATAATAACGACATTTTTCCCCAGATGAACTTCCGTCGGGGAATTCCGGTACGACTTGAGAAAATCGATCGCACTGATGAGATTTGCGTTTCCACCCGGTAAAACGAGCGGATTCGATTTACCAGTGCCAATTGCCAGAAAAATAATGCGGTAACCTAGATTTTTCAATTCCTCAACTGTAAGATTGCCGATGCCAAATTGAAATTTCACGCCGGTTTTTTCGATGAACGAAATATCGTTCCGGATCGCTTCTTCGGGAAGACGAAAGCCGGGAATGATGAATTGAACCGTTCCACCTGCCGCTGGATTCCGGTCGAAAATCGTCACAGAAAAGCCTGCCTGCGTTAAAAAATATCCGGCTGAAAGTCCGGCCGGACCGGCACCCAGAACGGCAACGTTGATTCCGTTCGCAGGAATGTTGGATTTCATAGAATTTGAGCCATCCGAAAAGCCTGTCTCTGCGGCAACACGTTTGAGGTCGCGGATTTTCACCGGTTCGTCGTAAAAACGTCTCACACAGCGCGTCGTGCATTGATGATCGCAAATGTGACCGGTGATGTGCGGCAGAGGATTTTGTGCGAAAATTGATTGGAGCGCCTTTTCAGGACGATTTTGATCGATTAATCGAATGTAAGTCGGAACGTCCTGATGAATTGGGCATCGTTCGCGGCAGGGAGCGGTGAAACAATTGAAAATGGGCAACGGTTTGCCATTCTTCCCGGATTTATTTTGACGATTTTCGGGAACAATGGCCGTGGATCGAATGCTGGTCAATGCGACTTTTTGTAATTGCTCAATTTCGATCTTTTCAGGAAGACCATTCTGCAAACGTTTATCAGCGACTTCGGATAATTGTCGGAGACGCAAATAGCCGCCCGGTTTAAGCAATTCTGTAGCGAGCGTCACCGGATAAATTCCCGTCTGCAAAATATCGTCCATGTTGAAATAATTCGCTCCGCCTGAGTATGAGATATGAAGATTGCCGTCAAATGCTTCGGCGATTTTTGTCGCAAGGTGGATCGTCAGAGGGTAAAGCGCATTTCCGGACATGTACATTTCGTCGCCCGGTAGAACGCCTTTGGTATTTTTCACCGGTAAAGTGTTCGACAATTTAACGCCAAACTGGCGACCGTTTTCAGTGGCAAAGGCTTTCAGGCGGCGAAGCATCGGAATTGCATCGGAGAATTGCAGGTCGTGATCGAACGACTCACTTTTCAATTCGATCGAACTATAGCCGTTGGCTTTTAAGGTTGAATTCGTGAAATCGAATCCGAGTAAAGTCGGATTCAGTTTAACGAATGTGTGCAAGTGTTTTTCGGCGAGCAAATAGTTGCAAATCGATTCGATTTCATTTGGCGGACAGCCGTGCATCGTCGAAAGCGTGACAGAGGTTGAAATAGTCGTTGGAATTGATTCAATCGCGCGATGCACAAATGCTGTATCGATTCTGTGGAATTTTGATAGAGCGCCAAAGATAAATTCCTGATAACGGCTGAAATTTGGCGTTTGTTCGGCATTTTTGAGGCTTTCGATGAAATGGTCGATTTTCTGAGTTTGAATTCCGGCGAGATCATATCCAACGCTCATATTAAAGACAAATCCGCCTGTTTGTGGTGAAGATGACAGACCCAGAGCGGCGTTCAGGAAATGTAAAATCATCCATGCTTTTAAGTATTCGTCGAATGCTTGTGTAACGGATAGTTCTGTTGACCACTCGGTATTGTAACCTTCGTTTTCCGCGGAAATACAAGGCTTTTGGATTTCCAACTCGTCCATTTTTTGGACGGTTTTCAACTCGAAAAAGCGCGCACCGCACAGATACGCCGCTACGATGTTTTGTGACATCTGTGTGTGTGGTCCAGCCGCCGGTCCAATTGGAATGTCGCACCGTTCTCCACTTAGCATGATTGATGTTGTGTTCGATTTTCGAAAAAAATTGACTTTTGGGATGCCAAAGATGGATTGGTGATCTCGATATTCGTATGCGATCCAGTCGATGAGTTTGTCGAACCGGATCGGTAGCATTTTATCGCTCACATGGACTTTCGGTTAACCAAATTCTTCATCCTTTCTGTCCAAAGGATTTTGTTTGAAAACTCGTTCAGGAATTGAATTACTAAAATAAAAATCGTTCGTTGCTCTCGAAGAGATGAAAGAGGTCTGGAGATTTTGAAATCAGCTGGTTTATTCGGTCGACGTCTCGATCGTTTCGGCGTTTTCGCGCTTTTTCTCAATCAATTTCATTACGGCAAGAACCGCCAAGCCAACGATAACCAAAATGCCAGAGGATTTTCAACATGGTTGTTAGTTTCATAAAGCCTCTTCTGTATAGTTAGAGTTTCTTGAGCAAATTGCTCGCTTCGGTTTGCATGACTTTGTCCGAGTCGCTTCCCGCCTTTATTTTCAATGCATCGTTAAGCGCTTTTCTGGCGAGATCATTCTGGTCTAGTTTAATGTATGTTTTTCCAAGCCAAAGCAGATGACGAATGTCGTCCGGTTTTAGATCATGCGCTTTTTGGAAGAACTTAGCCGCCTCATCAAAAGATGCCGCCGGAGGTTTTGCGTAGATCAGGCTGGCGATTTTTCGTTCTGCCCAACTTAGGTCGGCAAGCGCGTAATGCCACCGTCCCATGACGTGATAATTTCCATCGTTATTCGGATCGAGTTCGATGGCTTTCATGGTGTGTTCTTTCAGCGGATAGGAATTTTGGATTTTCTGCTTGGTGCCTTCAATTTCGCCGATTCGCCCGATGAGAATTGCATAGTATTGATGACCGCCCGCGACGTTCGGGGCGAGTTCGACGCATCGTTTGGCGTATTCAAAACCCGGATAGAGGTTTTTTTTCTGGACGTCGAGGTTTTCCGGGTCCTGATCCGCAAAATCGAAATAGGCGCGCGCAATTTTCCAGAGAACTTCGGGATTGTCCTTGTCTAATTTTTCCGCTTCTTTCAGTTTTGTCATAGTTCCGGAGAAATTATTTGCGTCGTGAAGTTTTTCCGCTTCATTCAGAATGCTTTTGACTTTGCCAGCCTGAGCAAATAGGAAGGACAACGCAAGACAGGAAATCAAAAGGATTTTGATAAAGAATGAGAAATTCAGGCGATTGCTATGATTAATCATGATGATTCTCCTTTGGAATTGATCTAGCATGCGTGTTGGGTGATTTTAAAAGGATTCGATAAAACTGATTTTTAGTTCGCGATTTAGATATTTCATCTGATTCCGATTGAGCAGAATATTGTTGAAATCAACTTCAAGATGTATGTTTTCGACGACCGACCACCGGATTCCGGCATTTAAATAACCTTTTCCTTTGCCGAGTGAGATTTCGTTAGAGGCGTTGTCGTTCAGCGCGGCGTCGTATTCGGCAACGACCGAAATTTCCGAATTCAGGTTCTTGTCAATACCGACGAAAAATGATGGGTCAGAGTCGCCGTCTTCCCGCTCGACTGGATTGTAATTGATTCCCGCGTGCAAGCCGAGATTCCCGAGGAAATCGTAATTCTTGCTGGCAACTGCGTAAAAGCCTTTGGCTTTTGTTTCGTATCGCTTGAGCGTATCGATATATTCGCCAAAGCCCTGCGATGTGAAACCGACAAGTACGCCGGGAAATTTTAGTGATTCCTCGATAAGTCGGTAGCGAATTTCTACGCCGGGCTGGTTGTGCCAGTTGATGTTCTGATTTCCAACGATCTGCGCGCCGCCGTATGAGACACCGATCATAAACCGATCGGAAATTCCGACCGAGATTCCGCCCATCAGACCGCCGCCCTGAAACAGGTAAAACTTAGCGATGTACGAGCCTTTCGGAATCAATCCCGCCGTCGGAACTGTCACCAGATCGGTCGGTTGAAGCGTCGGTTTTTGCGCCAGACACAAAGAGAGGCTGACGCAAGTCAATATGAAAATGGTTTTAGTAATGTTTCTCATCTTACTCTCTACTCTCAAAAACTTCTACAAATATAAGAGTTGAACGGTTCAAAATCAATAATGTTACATCCCAATGTATAAATGAGAGCGGCGGATTTGATCTTGTTCACATTTTTATTGAATGATTTGATACTTAGCGGAAAGTGTTCTATATTTTACTTTGTTTGACTATACGAAACTAAGAATTCAACTTATTTTCTCACTGCAAGAGAAGGGTTTATGAAAAACTTTGGAGTTATCATTTTTATTGTGGGTTTTCTCCTGCTCGTCTTGGACGCATGGGTTATCAAGTTCCTCGGCGGCTTAGGACTTGTTATAGGACTGCTTGCGATTTTGATTCCCGAGAAAATGACCGAGATCGTCATTGAGATTACGTCGAAGTTCGACACGAAAACGCACGATAGTAAATAAGTTTAACACATCAAACTGGTCATTTTTTCCCTGTTGACACAGCCGGAATCGGCTTTTCAGTCGGTTTGCCATTTTCGACAATCCGGACTGTCTCGATGATATCTCCATTGGCAGAATGAACATAAAGGTCAATATTTTGCCCAGCCACTTCAATGATCAAGTAATGTTCCTGCGATGAAAATTTAGCGATCGAATTTTCCCATGGGACTTTTTGATCCGATTTTCCGTAGTACGGCGCACCTGCGCCTCCCGTAATCAATTCCCAGACAGGATTTTTAAAACGCGGATTGGGTTTGCCATTCGGATAAACCGGCGTCTTCGCATCAATTTTCAAGCGAACATAGTTGTGTTCGTGCCCAACGATAACCGCGCGCACTTTTTCATTTTGAGAAATAGCTGTCCAAAGTCTATCTCGACCTTTTAGAACATGCGATCGGTCGAGCGGCTTGCCATCGATATTTTTATTGAGTAATAAATCGCCGCCGTTATACCACATCGCGTCGCGTATATGTCCGCTACACGGGAAAGGCGGTTCATGTGTAAACACGAAAACATGGCTAATGGCCGGATCGGCAGTGGTTTTTTCCAGTAAATTCCGAAACCATTCATACTGATTGTTAAAAACGTAGCCTTCGATGCTACCGCCAATGTCTTCGGCGTAACTTGCCCACCAATAATTGGAATTTAGCGAAATAAACCGTGTGTTGTCCCAATCGAAATAATAAACGGTTTCTCGATATCTTGGTGCTTCCGGTTGTTCGGGTTTGGGAAAATCATTGTCCGGGTTAACGAAACAGTTGGCAAAAAGCGTTTCGGTAGAATTGCCAAAAACCTTGTCCCGAACAATCGGGATACCGTAGTTTGACCGGGGATCTTTCCAATAGTCTATGACAAGGTCGTGGTTGCCGATACCTTCATAAATAGGGATTGAATGTCCGACCGGTTCGATCGAACATTTAAAAGCGTCCATTTGCGCGAGATAATCTCTTTCATCGGTCGTGTGTCCGTTGATCAAATCACCGGCGAATATGATAAACTCCGCGTCGTTCGACTTTGTACCTAAAACTAGGCTACGCAAAATAGCGAGATTCGTTCCGTTGAAATTCGTTGTGAATCCGCCGTATCCCGCCCGACTGTCTGACATTGCCGCAAACCGAAAATTGCCTGACTTCCCCGGCGTTCGGAATTCGTAGATTCGAGAGGAAACGGTTACTGAATCGGCGATTGTAAAGACGGAATACAAATGCTGTTCGCCGGTTAAGCCATTGATTTTGACCTCATGATGTTTGTTCAAGGTGGAAGGATAAGTTTTTCCATCTAAAACGACTTTACCTTCCGACGGAAGATCGGTTTCCCATGAAATAACGACTTCATGTGCTGAGAAGACATCGATCCACGGACCATCCGTTATGCATACGATTCGTCGGCTATTCCGGAACTCAAACCGTTTGTCAAAAATATATTGATTCGCTCCATCGGATTCCGGAATGACTAGCCGGTAACAGACGGTTCCGCCATCCAATTTTTTCATCGCGCCTCCCGGATCGTTGATCGGTTCCAGCAAACGCGTCAAATCGAATATCACGGAATGGCGTGTTGTCGGCGCTGTCAAATTCTCCTTCGCCGAATGGCGGTAAGCCGGAACAGGCGTCTCCTGATCGTGGAAGTAAGGACCGTAGTGGACGTATGCGGCTGGCATTGGACGCGTCGTTTCAAATTCGACAATGGCCTTCAGGCGTCCTTCATCGGTTATGATTCGCACCTCCGGTCCGGATTCCAAAATTCGCATCGAATTAGGAACAAGATCTTCCGGATTACCGGTCAATGGTGGCATTCCGAGCCTTCCCAATTGGGCGATGGAATCGCTGGTCATTAACAATATCAGTAAAAGGGAAACGTAAGTCAATTTATGGTTCATCAAATACCTCATTGCAATTTCTGTTGGAATTTATATCTTTCGCAGATGAATGTCCAGAGCGAAGGTGAAGTAAATGACCCAAATGAGTTCACGATGTATTTCAGATTTGCCGACTCACTCCTAAGGGCATGATTTCTACAATTTTCACATCAGTCAACCCGTCCGTCCAGAAATCAAGCGCGCGTTTCTGGATAACGGCGATGTATGAAGAGTAATTTTTCAAGATTTCTTTTGCGACAATGCAAAACATTGTCGCACTCTGTTCCATAATCCCCAGTTCGTCCATCAAAATCAGTTTTCCAGATTGGATCGAGTCTTGGAGTATCTTACTACCGAATTCATCGAAGACGGACAAATCCACGCCAAAGCGGTCGAATGATACGGTTTTCGGGAAATCGACATGCGCGAAAGTTTGACCATTTCGGCGCCAGTCTTGTAGCGAGTAGCCAACGATTTTATCTTCGCGGAATATTTTATTCGTTGTAAAACCTGCGGGAATAACGTTCAGGCTTTTCACCATTTTCTGAGCGGCTGTCGTTTTGCCGATGCCAATCGCGCCGGTCAGGATGATGTGAGGATGAGCGGTTAATTCAGGCAAGGCGCCCGGTTATAGGCGGATTAATATAGCAATCATTAAAAGTGCGGCGACCGTGCCCGGTAAGACAACGTGAAGACGCTTATGCAGAGTTACGGCAATCGGTTTTTCATTTGATACCAGAGCAGATAGGCGTTCCCCCAGAAAAAATCCGGCTGGATATGTCAGAATGGACAGGCCAACCGCCAGTGGGGCAAAATAGAGCGAGAGCGGATAGGTTGTGCCTTTAACGACGCAGGCTGGCACGCCGGTGAAATATTTGACGAGTGGAAAGGCGGTGACGGCGATTAAAGCGTATAATGCGCCGATCAAAGCCTGACCGTATAGTTTGGATTTGAGTTCCGGCCGGATAATATTAACAACCAAGCACAATGCCAGAACTTCAAGAATGATCGCGAAGATTGGATTGCCAACCGCCCCGTGCACAACCGGCAGATGCAGAAGCCATGCGTCAAGTAATTTGAATAAAACCACCATAGCCAAAGAGATAAATAAAAGTCCGCTTTGCCTTATCGCTCCGTATCCGAACGCAAGCAATAACGCCACGATACCGGTCATGATCGAACCGGTCATTCCATACGCCACCGTTTGACGCATGTACATTCCGACCAACGCTTCGGCTAAACCCCAAATGGCGCCGACGACTATTGCAATCCAGATCTTTTCGGTTTTATTCAAAGAATTCATCATTTTCTCCCTAATAATTCAACTGACGCAAATATAGAATTATTCTCGATAAATTGCAAAGCCAAGTCGCTTAGTTATAGAGATAATATTGCCGACTCTTTTGTTTAAACGCCTCCACGTCCTTCTGCCATGTGGCGAGGATTTGTTCGGCACTTAAATTATCCATAACCATTTTCTGGACGCTGTCCGTACCGAAAGCTTTATTGAAACTGCCGACGCGCTTGGCGTCGAACAACGGTTGGTTCGGGTACAGCTTTCTCAGCGCCGTCAAAATGTGAATCTGCGTTTCGATTGGTTTGAATGTTCTGAAATTGATAATATGAATTTGCACTCCCTGCATCGTGATGTCTTTTCGAGATAAATAATAAGGACGAAAATGGAGCGGTCGGAAAACCACGCCCGGAAGATGGTGATCGTTAAGTTCTGCCGCTAATTGATCGGCGTTAATCCACTCTTCACCGATAAGTTCGAACGGCAAGGTGTAGCCGACGCCAATGTTGACTGTCGGCATCTCGCCAATTCCTCCGGTTGCCGCACAATGATAAGCGGTTTCCCAATGCGGGATATGCGGCGATGTCAACACCCAATTGAGCCCAGTGTCGTTCCAATTCATTTTTCGGTTCCAGCCTTTCATGGAAACGACGATCAAATTGCAGTTGATTCCGAATTCTGTGTTGAAATAATGCGCCAGTTCACCGGCTGTCAATCCGTAAAGGTAAGGGATTGGATACATGCCGATGCCGGATTTGAACGCGGGGTCGAGCACCGGACCTTCAACGAGTTCGCCGCCCAGCGGATTCGGTCGATCTAGAACGATGAACGGAATATTGGCGTCTTTGGCGGCGGACATTGAGCGCGCCATCGTGTAAATGTAAGTATAAGTTCGGTTGCCAATGTCTTGAATGTCATAGATAAGCGCATCGACATTTTTCAACATTTCAGGCGTTGGTTTATTTGTTTTTCCGTAAAGACTGAAAACCGGAACGCCTGTTCTGGGATCAACGAAGTTTTCGATATTTTCACCGGCAAAAACGTCACCGCGGACACCGTGTTCGGGACCGAAAAGAGCGACCAAATTTCCATTTTTATTCAGGATATCGATCGTGGATTCGAGTTCGGAATTTACGCCGGTCGGGTTCGTGATGAGTCCGAGACGTTTTCCGCGGATCAAATCCATTTTCTCGGCGAACAGAACGTCGATTCCGAGTTTGACGGCGGGCTTTTGATAATTCGGTTGTTGGGCGAAAGATGAGGACGTTAACCATACGATTGTGGCAAAGATGCTGATGGTATATTTCCAGGTGTTTTTCATCGTTATTACTCTCTATGTGAATTTTGATAGAAACCTTTTCAAATCTAAGGGAATTAAACAGACGCTGTCAATGTATTATTTGTCAGTAAAGAATTTTTTGTCTATTTTCACCGTTGTGCAGTTTCGGGCGGTTGGCTAATTTGAGAAGTGATTTGAATAAAGAAATGATGACAATAAAAACCAATCCATTTGCAGAAGATGAACAGGTGGCTAAAGCCGAGCGGTTTGTCTGTTCTCGCGTGGGAGAAATTCCTTCGATCGCTATTGTTCTTGGCTCCGGCCTTGGTTATTTTGCCGAGAATATTGAAGCGCGGTACACGCTCGACAGTCGTGAAATACCCGGCTATCCTCCGCCAACGGTCGAAGGTCATTCCGGCAAACTGATTTTTGGAACGATCGACGGTGTTCCACTCATTGCTATCCAAGGACGCAGTCATTTTTACGAAGGACGAACCATCGCGGAAGTGACTTTTTATGTTCAATTGCTGAATCGGCTTGGCGTTAAAAACTTGATCTTGACGAATGCAGCTGGCGGAATTCGATCGGAAATGCGCCCCGGCGATTTCGTCGTTCTCACCGATGCGATCAATTTCACGCAGATCGAAATCTTTTCCCCAGAAGAAACCGAAAAATCACCATTTGATATCGAATTGATGGAGATGGCTAAACGAGTCGCCAATGAACGGAAAATTCGCCTTCTCGAGGGCGTTTATTGTTGGACAACCGGACCAAGTTATGAAACGTCGCTGGAAATTAAAACCATGCGTGATTTCGGAGCGGATGTCGTTGGCATGTCAACTGTTCCGGAGGCGCTGATGGCAAAACATCTCGGTATGAAAGTTCTCGGCATCAGTCTGGTGACGAATCTTGCGGCGGGAATCGGTCAGAATCCGCTTTCGCATGAAGAGGTTCAGCAGGCGGCGGAAGCGATTAAAAAACCCTATTCAATTTTCATATCGGCGGTAATTGCGGAAATGCAAAACAAAGAATTAAATAAGTAGTAGGACAATGGGAAAAGCGGAAAAGGAATTGGAAATTCTCAGCTGGACAAAAGCTTTTAAACGAGTTTTTTATATCTATTGTATTGGCGGCGTTCTTGTTCTGGCTTTGTTTGCATTTTATTCTAAAGACCTTCCATCGATCGAACAACTCCAGAATTTCAATCCGGAATTGGTAACGCGCATTTATTCCTCCGACGGTATAATTTTGCAGGAACTCTATACCCAACGACGAATCTATGTCCCGTTGGATCAAATTCCCCGTGCGATGATTGATGCTATCGTAGCCGTTGAAGATTCGCGGTTTTACAAGCATTGGGGAATCAGCATGCGGGATAATCTTCGGGCGTTGACTGTTGATGTTCTGACGCTCAGCAAAGCGCAGGGCGCCAGCACGTTGACCCAGCAACTCGCGCGAATTCTGTATGAATCCATCGGGTTCGATAAGACTTTTTCCCGGAAAATGAAAGAATTTCTGACCGCTTTACAGATCGAGCGGATGTACGGAAAAGACGAAATCGCCGAAATGTATATCAATTCCAGCTGGATGGGACATGGCGTTTACGGCATTCAGGCGGCGGCAAGACGATATTTCAACAAAACGTCCGAACAATTGACGCCGGATGAATGCGCGTTATTGGCGGGTGTAATAAAGAATTCCGTCCGATTTTCTCCGCTCCGACGACCGATCAGCGCTTTTGAGAGAAGGAATCTTGTCCTTAGAAAAATGGAAGAGATGGGATTTCTCACCGAAGAAGAATATGCTCTTTACAAAAATGCGCCGCTTCAGGTGTTAAAACCTGAACCGCCGGCAAGCACCGCTCCATACTTCGTGGAATATGTTCGCCAACTGTTGACGAAAGAAGATGACAAGTACGGATTTGATATTTACCGCGATGGACTTTCGATTTATACAACACTTGACTCGCGTGTTCAATCTTGTGCCGATTCCGCATTCATTCAGTATCTGTCGCAACAGCAACAATTACTTAATCAACGGCTTCTGAATAGTAAGACCGAAATTCAGTCACTGATTAAAGACACATCGTTGACCGTCCAGAATGTAAAGTTGATGATCCGTGGCGAAGTGCCGATGGCGCAGTCGCTAAAAGCGTCACTTATCGTTCAAGGCGCGCTCGTAGCCATCGATCCATCAACTGGCAAAATTTTAGCAATGGTCGGCGGGCGGGATTTTTCCGAATCGGAATTCAACCGTGTGACGCAGGCAAAACGTCAGCCCGGCTCGGTCTTCAAACCGATTGTTTTTGCCGCGGCTGTTGACAATGGCTTTCCGGTGACGACTATGTTGCTAAATCAGCCGCTCGTGATCAACTTGCCGGACGGTACGCGCTGGGCGCCGAACAATTATGACATGACGACAAGCGGAAATACGACGCTCAGAGACGGATTGGCACATTCACTGAATCTCGTTTCCGTGCGGGTCGTCCACGAACTTATCTCGCCTTCGACGGTTGTTCAGATGGCTAAACACATGCACCTCACAACGAAAATTCCGGCGGTTGAAGCAATCGCGCTGGGCGCCGCTGAAGTCATCCCGCTGGAAATCACCTCCGCTTTCGGAATTTTTGACAATCACGGCGTTTGGGTCGAACCGTATGCTATTAAACGAATTGAAGACAAATACGGCAACGTAATCGTAGATTATTTGCCGCGCCGGGAACTCGTGCTCAGCGAGGAAACAGCCTATTTGATGACAAGCATGATGGAATCGGTGATGAATCGTGGGACTGGTGTGACGGCGCGCTCGGTTTATGGCTTCAGGTATCCCGCCGCCGGAAAAACCGGAACGAGCAACAACTTCGCCGATGCATGGTTCATCGGATTCACACCGCATATCGTTGCCGGCGTTTGGGTCGGCGTCGATAATCCTGCCGTTTCATTGGGTAGCCATCAGGCTGGTGCCGTCGCCGCATTGCCGATCTGGGCGACTTTCATGCGGGATACGCATTATGCGATGCGCTGGCGCGCACAGGATTTTACACGTCCGGAAGGAATCGTTGAGGTTGAAATTTGCAAAGAAACCAAACTACTGCCATCTCAGTATTGCCCCGTGGAAACAGAAATCTTCACGAAGTCAACGGTTCCGACTGAACATTGCCCGATTCACAAAGAAATCAAAGGCGATGAAAAAAAAGATGGCGTGACTTTTTGACGAGCGATCAATCCGCTCAAAATTGCCTATAAATCTGTGAAATAAATGTTGCGGAATGTCCCGTAAATCCCCTATATTCGGAATAGTTGTAGTTAATATTTTTTTGGCAACGATCGTATGAAATTACTGATTGATTCATTCTCAGGCGGCAATTTTACCCCAAAAGTGGTTTTTTGATCTCTTTGATATAAATTAATTATGAGGTATTGTCATGAAAAAAGTGGTTTCTCTTCTGTTTGTTGCGCTCCTCATTCTCGATGGTTGTTCGTCACTCTCCTTTATCCCGACGCCGGCTAAAGCGACGCTGGCAACTACAGATTATGTGAATCAATCGTTGCAAAAAATGGTTGATGAAACAACTGTCAAGGTCATCGAACAAACCAAATCCATCATGGATGAGGCTCTGAAAGCCGACCGCGAAAAAATGGACTCGCTGAAAAGTATGATGGAAAACCAGCACAAAGACGTCCAAACCGTTCTCGCCAAAATGGAAGAAATCGATGCACTATCTGCGCAAATACGCGATATGGTCGGTAAAATGAAGAAGGATCTGAACGAAGCGAAAGCCGAAATGCTTGACAGCATCGATGTCGTTTGGGTCAGCGTTCGGAATTTGGAAAAAGTCGATCAGGCAGTTCGGACGAATCTCACACAGATTGAAGCGAACATCGTTAAGTTACAGCAAATTGACGCTGAATTTACCGCATTGACCAATCAGATGAACCTGAATATCGAGGTATTACCGAAAGAGACGCTGATGAAACTTCGGGACGCCATTCAAAAATTTTACGAAGCACAAATCCCAATTCAGCCGGGGGAATGAAATCCTGACCGGCGGAGGAATGAAGCGATGAAAAACTATGCCTTATTTGCCCGAATTATTAATCCTGTTTTATTTCTTGTATTTTTAACTGTCGCGCTGGCGATTTTCGCCCGACCAGTTTTTTGTCAAACCCTGACATTCGAACAGGCTAAAGCAAAAATGGCGGAGTTAACAACGCAGGTGAAAGCGCTCGATAAGGAAATCGCCGATGAACTTGATAAGGCGATTAAAATCGAGATCAATTCCATGCCTAAAGGTGAATTTGAAACAACGACTGCGTATGACGAGCGGCTCAAGCAAAATGAAGCGAAAAAAGCCGAACTCGTCGCCAAATTCGACGCAGTGAAAACCGAGCGGCTTGCCATTTTAAATAAAGAAATTGAAACTCTGACGACTCAGACTTACTCAATGCCTGTTGCAATCGAGCTCGGCGTCTATCGCGCTGATATGGAACGATTTCCATTTGTAGTTTCTTCGATGAATAAAAAAGGCTCTTTGCCGGTTTCCCGATCTATTGCGTCGCAATTTAAGGAGGCTTTCCCAACGCTGAGCCCCGTTGGATATTTTCAGATTCAGCGAGAAGGCGAACCGCGTCTGGTATATGTGGTCGTTGAGTATAACAACGAGCCGCTTATCGCGCAGACCGATCGGAAAATCGAAGAAATCAAAGAAGCCGCTAGTTTAAAAGGACATGGGCGGAAAATTAATGCGGTCGCTTTCAATCGAGATGGCAGTCTAATCGCCAGCGGAAGCGATGATAAACTCATCAAAATTTGGAGTGTGAAACAGAATTCTTTATTGACGACCCTTCAAGGACATGCGCGATATGTCAAATCGCTTGCCTTTCATCCGTTCGAACCAATTCTCGTCAGCGGTTGCAATGACGGCAATGTCATCATCTGGCAAATTGAACAGTCGTCGCCGCTCAGAACCATTTTTGCCCATGAAAATGGTGTTAATTCGGTCGCCATCAGTTCTGATGGCAACACGCTTGCAACTGCTGGGTTCGACAAGACAATCAAACTCTGGAATATTGCCGATGGACAATTGCTCAAAACCTTCACAGGCCACACGGATGAAGTCAAATCGGTTGCTTTCAGTCCAGACGGCTGGACTCTCGTCAGCGGCTCGCTTGATCTGTCGATCAAACTCTGGAATGTGCGTGACGGATCGCTGATCAAATCGACCAAAGGTCATCTGCTCTGGATCAATTCGGTCGCTTTTTCTCCCGACGGTGAACTGGTCGCCAGCTGTAGTGATGACCGAACGGTTAAACTATGGAGCGTGCATGACCTCTCGCCGATTCGGAAAATTACCGGATTCTCCGCGCCGGTCACCAGTATCACTTTTAGTCGTCCGGAAGGATTGACGCTTGCCTGTGTAACGGAAGACGGCGAAATCACTTTCGTAAAAACCGAAGACGGATCGATTGTCAAAATGATCAAAGGTTCAACGGGAACAATTAAAAGCGCAAATTATGATTCTAACGGGAAAAAATTTGTCAGTGCCGGCGACGATAAGATCGTGAAAATATGGGAGATCGTCTATGATCCGATAAGCGAGTTAGCCAGCGCCGGATTCGGAACAAGCAGAAGCACAACCAATCAGACCGGACTTCCGCCAATGCTAACCGCCGATGTGCGTTTCTCGGAACCGTCTGGCAACAATTATCTCGACGCCAATGAAACCGGTGTCCTGACAATCGTTTTGAAAAATTCGGGAAAAGGCACGGCGGTCGGCGCTTCGGCAAATCTAATCGGAAATGTGCCAAAGGAACTCGATTTTCCGATGAAAACCTATATCGGCGACATTGCCCCCGATTCTCTCAAGACTATCGAAATTCCGCTCATGGCGCGCTACAAAATTCCATCCGATTCTGTCTCGCTCATCTGCAATATTACCGAAATGTCCGGATTTAACATCGATCCGATGCGGATACAGTTTCCGACCAAAGAATACAATATCAAGTTGGTAAAAGCCGGTGTTGTCATCGACGATAATTCGCAAAACGGTATGATCGAATCGGGCGAAATCGTCGATATCACCGTGCGAATTCAAAATCAGGGAACCAGCCTCGCGAAGAGCGTCGTCGCTGTCATTCGCATCGGCGAGAATGTCTTTTATGCTGGAAAAATGGCGCAGGAACGGTTTGAAAAATTCGATCTCGGCGACATCGCTTCCGGAGATTTCAAAGATGTTTCGGTGAAAATCTTCACCAATGCCGTCGCAACGGATGTGCCGGTTTTCCTGACGCTCTCTGAATATTACCGCGAATATGGCGCGCAGAATATTCCGCTTGAACTCGCTTTTAATAAACGCATCACGACGATGCAGGAATTTATCGTTCAGGGAAAAGATGCCGGTGCAGGTTTTCAAACCGGCGGTTTTTCCATCGATGTGGAGATGAACATTCCGTCGGGAACGATCCGGCAGAACGACGCAGTTGCGCTCATCATTGCGAATCGCGATTACCAGAATGCCGACATTCCGGACGTCGAATACGCGCAGAGAGACGGCGAATTTATGAAGCAATATCTAATGAAAACGCTCGGCTATCGCGAAGGCAACATTTTTCTCGAAAAAGACGCAACGCAATCGCGCTTCAAAACAGCTCTCGAAAAACTTAAAAATGCCGCAAGAGATACCGCCGACGTCTTTTTCTACTACGTTGGACACGGCGCTCCCGATCCGGAGCAAAAACGCGGCTTCTTCGTTCCCGTCGATTGTGACCCGAATTACGTGAGTATCGGCGGGATCGGTTTGGATGATTTCTACCGCGACCTCGAAAACGTGAAGGCGAGAAATATCACGGTCGTCGTGGACGCGTGTTTCTCCGGTTCCAGCGATAAAGGCATGATCATCAAGAACATCAGTCCGGTAATGATCGAAGTGGAAAAGAAATATATCGGCGCGCCCAATTTAACGGAATTCACGTCGGCATCCGGCGACGAAGTCAGTTCATGGTTTCCCGAGAAAAAACATTCGCTTTATACTTACTATTTTCTCAAAGGTTTGCAGGGTGAAGCCAATGCGAATAAAGATGGAATTCTGACGGTCGGCGAACTTCAAGCCTATCTGAATGAAAAAATACCTTATGAAGCGCGCCGACTGAATAATCGCCAGCAGACACCAAGCGTGACGCCAGAACGCGACAACCGGGTTTTGGTTCGGTATTAAGAAAGAAATTGTGTAAGGCCTAGGATAGAGCACAACCAAAGTCTCGATATTCGCTAAAAATTTGCTTAAACTTGATCTGTCGATAAGCAATTGAATATGAAAGTTTGAACTATGAATCGTATCTCACTCGTCGGATTGTGTTTTTTATCGTTACTGAGTCTTAGTCGGAGCCGCGCGGCGATTCCGGTTGTGATCGATACCATCAAAGTCTTTGATGAATCCGTTCCGCCGATGGAAGCCAAGAACCGAACACTGGCATTCGCGCGGGAATGCGCTATCCAGAAAGCCGTTCCGGAACTCGTTGCGACGTCGTCCCTGATTTCGGATATGCGGGCGGAAGTGGGAAAGACCGGCGAAGAGCAGACTTCGTTCAGTATTTTCGCGATTTCCTCGCAGGCTGGATACATCGTCGATGAAACCGTTTCGCCGATTGAGATGAAACCCGGAAACGGCGTTATTCGGTATCACATCAGACTCAAAGCGAAAGTCGAGCCGGTAAAAGGCGAGCGCAACCCGTCGATCGCTCTTGATCTTCAGGCTAAGAGCAATTATTTGAAGGACGGCGAACAGCTGATCCTGACAGCGAAATCCAGCGTGGACGGTTATCTTTATCTGTTTTATTTTCTATCGGATAATACCGTACTGCTGATGTTTCCGAATTTCATCTCGAAGGACAATTTATGCAAAACCAACATTCCGGTGCAAATTCCAACTTTGGAAGACCAGAAGCGTGGATTGCGATATGTCGTTTCGGCAATTCCGGGCAGGAAAGTTACAGCCGAGAACATTTTAGGCGTGTTCTGCGTCAATAAGATCGCCGGAATCGATCAGTTTGTTGGTGTCAAACAGGGAATGGCGCTCGTCACCGGCGGCGACGAAAGTTTCGCCGACTTCCAGAAATGGTTGGCGAACGTTCCGCTCTCACAAAGAGTGGAAAAAGCGGTTCCGATTCATATCGTCAAGTAAATTAGTCTAACACCGGATTCATTTTCCCGCTCATCTTCTTTTTAATCCTTAACTTTAAGTAATCAGGAGGCGTTAATGAAACGGATAAATGTTTTGCTAAAACCGGTAAGTTTTTTATGCAGATTGGGGATTGAATGAGGGATTTGTTCTTGAATCATTTTAAATAAAATGCTATAATGACGTCGGAAGTTTTTATGAATACAGACTAATTTCTCTAATCGAAACATGTGAGGAAGAATGAAAAGTAAAAAATTGCCGAGAATGAGAACTCAGATGATCGGGAAAGAAATTATCTGTCAAGTCAGCTCTGTTATTAATCAAATAAGTCACTTTGCCACCCGCTCTCGATCTTTACATGAACAGAAAGAGGTTGGTCGAAAAACGAACGAAGCGCTTGAACTGACTGAAAGTACGTTAAATGCGGTTATGCGTCGGCAATTGGTAGATAATGAAGAAGTTCTGTTACAGAGAATCACCGGTGTAATAAGTGAATTATCGGTATCGACAGCGCAGATCATAATGCAGGATTTCGGCGCGCAGAGGAGTTTTTTCCGAAAAGACAAATCGGAGGAGAAATCTGGGAGTATCGTGACGAAAATAGTCGGGAAAATGTATGCCGACTCGATGATTTGTGAGGCTCAGGGCCGCTTTATTTTCAATCTGGTTCGTGAATTTCGTCCGGCAGTCTGTCTCGAATTGGGAACTTGCTTGGGAATTTCGGCGGCTTACATCGGAGCCGCGCTCGAATTAAACCAGACCGGCAAGCTTAATTCAATCGAAGGCAGTGATTCCTTGGGGAAAATTGCGATGGAGAATATGGCGAAAATCGGTTTGACGCGAACAACTGTTCTAACGGGCAGATTTCAGGATAGATTGCCACAGGTTCTTCGTGAAGCGGCACCATTTGGATTCGTTTTTATCGATGGGCATCATGATGAATGCGCAACATTAGAATATTTTGATGAAATATTTCCGTATCCAAGTCAAAATGCGCTTTTTGTTTTTGACGATATTTATTGGTCGTTTGGTATGAACCGCGCCTGGCGGAAAATTCGGGCAGACCGGCGAATTAGTTTTTCGTTGAACCGATCTGTGATGGGTCTTGCATTTAAAGTATAAATTAATTGGGAAAGTATTGTGCGGTAGTGTTAATGCATCAGATGAGTCTTTCGTTTGAGATTCCGTCCAAATTTTGTATTTTTTGACAGTTGTAGATATCGATGAGAGTAAAGTACCAGAAAAAGTCCGTAAAGAAAATCGAACGCCGCCGGCAGGATGAGAAGCGATTGACATTTTTGTTTGTGACGATCGTTTCGATCTTTGCTTTTATCTTATTATATTACCTTCCGAAAGCGGCGCCTTCCCGTGAAATTCTGCTTCACGAAGGAAAAGGTTTGCTGAGTAAAACACGGCTTCAGTTTGTCACCAGCGGTTTTAAAGAGATCGGCATGGACACAGCGCCGGACGGTCAGATTTCTATAACCTTTGAAATACCGGAGAACCGCGATGCGCTTTGGGCTTTTAGTGTCGTAGAAAGTCGATTGAAGGCCAACCAGTTGACTATCCGAAAGACAATTTTTATGGCAGACCGTCGTGGATTTAATTTTTATGTGAATTACTTCGCTCAGCCGGTCGGCGTTATGACGTTCCTGCGGGAAGAAAAGCCACTGATTCAACCGCTTCCGAGCGTTACCGTTCCAGAGAAACCGCAATTGGTCGTCATTATCGACGATTTCGGATATAGTGATAACGAGGTGATTCATGGATTTTTAGAACTTCCCGCCCGGCTCACGCTCTCCATCATTCCCGGACATACTTTCAGCAAATGGGTCGCGGAAATCGCTCAGAGAAAACGCAAGGAAGTGATCATCCACATGCCAATGGAGCCGGAGAACGGAAATTATAGCCGCGGAGAAGACAATTTTATCCTGAAAACGACACTGACTCCCGATGAAGTTGAAAGCAGACTCAATCTGGCTTATGATGAATTGCCGACAGCCGCCGGACTGAATAATCACATGGGTTCGTTGTTTACCGCAGACTCGGCAATGATGCAAATCGTTGTGAAGAGTTTGCGGAAAAAAGGACTCTATTTTATCGACAGCATGACATCGCCGAAGAGTGTCGGCTACGAAATTGCCCAAAAAAACGGCTTGCCCTCGGCGATGCGCACCGTATTTCTTGATAATAAGCGCGATAAGAACGAAATTCAAAGGCAATTTGATAAGGCGATTGAGATTGCGAGGCGAAGCGGAAAGGCTGTAGTAATCGGTCATGTGTACCCGGAAACGTTATCGGCGCTGAAGGCATTGATCGGTGGCGACCTTTTGTTGGACGTCGAAATCGTGTTTGCTTCGGAAATCGTGTCATAAACCGTTAGAAAATTTATGTCATATTTAGAAGTCAATTTAGACCCGTTTATATCCGTCGAAAGTATCATCCAGACGCCGCTTGCCAATCCGCTGAATCTGCTGACTTACATCGAGTCCCGCGGCGTGACGGGTATTGGTGTTACTTTTCAACCGGAACTTCCGTTTCTGAAAAATATTTCGTTGGTCAGAGAAATGACCGGTGCGCGGTTGAACATTCGTTCTTCCGTCGAGGCGTCCGGCGTTGAGGGAAGCCTTTTCCTGAAGCCGGACGTGCTGACGCTGATCGATTGGGCGAATCCCGATCGTGCCGTTCGTCTGCCGTCGAAATCCGTTCGCGACATGCTCGATGCGGTTTCGGAACCGCGCGAATTCGCTGTCGCCATTCGGATTCATCCGCATCCCAAGCAGTTGAAAGAAGCCTATATACTGAACATTGACGAGATAGAAATTGCGACCGATCCGTTGACTCGCCAGACGAATCAGCTTGGATATTTAGCCGAGATGGATGCTATTGCGCGGACAATTCGGCTGGCAAATAAGAAGGGCTTGAATGTTACCTGTTCGGGAAATTTGGATGAACGAACGATCGCGGCCATTCGTGATATTGCCAATGTCGAGTTTTTTTCGGTGGGAAAGCACCTGCTTTCACGCGCGCTGGCAGATGGATTCGGAAATGCGTTAAAAGAAATGATCGAATATATTGAAACAAGATAAAAGGAGAATCACTGAATGAAATTAATTACCAAGTTCTATAGAGGAACGATTTTAGAGAGTTTTCACGTCGGTTATGCCGTTGTAGTGGATGAAAAAGGAGAAACGCTTTTTTCTGCTGGCGATCCCGACTATCCGGTATTCATTCACTCGACGGCGGCGCCTTTTCAAGCCGCGACAGTGATCGAATCCGGAGCGGTAGAGAAGTTCAAACTGAACGAAGAAGAAATTGCGATAATTTGCTCGTCACACAACGCCGAATCCTATCATGTCGATCTCGTATCGAGCATTCTTAAAAAAGCAAATTTAAAAATTGAAGACCTTTTGTGCGGAACACACTCACCCTTGGATAGGATTAGTTACGAACAGTTGATTTTGCAAGGACGTCGGGCGACCGCTATCCACAATAATTGCTCGGGAAGACATGCCGGAATGCTCGCCGCTACTCAGGCGCTGGGCTTACCAACGGAAAACTACATCGGCGCCAATCATCAAGTTCAACAAAAAATATTTGAAAAAATTAAAATGTATTCTGAGCGGGAAAAAATTCCAACAGCCATTGATGTCTGCAACGCACCGACTTATTTTCTTCCGTTAAAAAATCTCGCACTGATGTACAGAAAACTCGTCGAAGGTGCGGATGAATCCTTGCGAAAGGTTTATCACGCTATGACGGCGCATCCGAAACAAATCGCCGGCAGAGGTCGTTTTGACACCGATTTTACCATTACGCTCGGCGGAAGAGCGGTCGCCAAGATTGGCTCGGATGGAATTCGTGGTGTCGGCCTTCGCACGGAAAATGGTCGGAATATCGGAATTGCCGTCAAAGTCCTAAGCGGGAATTGGGATGCGGTCAATTCTATGACGCTTGCCGTTCTGAAATATATCAAGGTATTAGACGAAGAGACGTTGAAAAAACTCGATGTTTACGCCAATCCGGTTATCAAGAGCTATACCGATACGGAGATCGGGAAAGTATCGACAGAAATCTTGCTGGAAGACTGATCCGACCGAAGTTTGTTTCGTAAATATATCAGATGGAAATGAATCACAAACCCACGATTTTTTTTGATCTCGGAAATGTTCTGGTGCATGTCGATAAACAATTGGCGATCCGAAAACTTTCGGAACTAACGGGTAGAAACACGATCGAAATAACCGATCTGATTTCTTCGGAAAAAGAAGAGGCGTTCGGGCGTGGAGAGATGACAAGTCTTGAATATCTCGCCTACTTCCGGGAAAAATTCCGATTGCCCGACTCGCTGACACTTGAAGAATTGACTCGCTGGTGGATTGCCCCGTTCACTCCGAACGAGCCTGTCCTGGCCATGCTCCCGAAGTTGCGCCGGCAGACAAAAATATTTTTGCTCTCCAATACAAACGCAATTCATATCGAAGCGCTCGAAAATGCCTACCGGATTTTACCACGCCTTGATGGAGCGATTCTATCTTATGAGGTTGGTTTTCTGAAACCGGATCGTGAAATCTATGAAATTGCCATGAAACGTGCCGGAGCAAGTCCGGAGAAATCCATTTTTGTCGATGATCTTGAAGAAAATGTCGAAGGCGCAAAAAGAGTTGGGATGCGCGCTCACCGATTCACTTCTGTTGCAGACCTGATCTCATTTTTCGAATCAGAGGGATTTGACTTGAACTCAAGCGGGATTCACACTGACCAACGGCAGATTTTACCTAAGCAGATGAATTAATACAAGAGGAAGCGTATGGAATTTCAGAACTTGATTCTAAAAATTTCAATGCAATTTATCAATCTGGATTTGAACGAACTGAATACGAAGATCGTTGATACGCTGAAAAAGGTCTGTAAGTTCACCGAAGTTGCGGGCGGTTATGTTTTTATTCTATCTGATGACAGACGATTTATCTCGGGGATACATCAATGGAATTCGTTAAACGAAAAACCGGTCATTCAAGAGATACAATCTGCGCCAGTTACCCGTTATTGGTGGTGGGCAGAACAAATTATGGATAAAAAACCGATATATATTTCAGACGTTGCCAACCTGCCCGACGAATGTGAAAGTGAGAGAAAAGAGTTCGTTTCCCGGAAAATTCAGTCGATCCTGATCGTTCCGATGGTCTTTAATAATGATGTTATCGGATGTTTGGGATTTTATACGGTTGAAAAAACACGAAACTGGTCATCACGTGAGATTTCCGCACTTCAAACCATTGCGGAAATCATTGCACGAGCTGTCATCTCGAAGAAAAGTGAAAAAACGTTGAAGGATTCGGAACAAAGATATCGGTTTCTCGTCGAAAACGCTAACGATGCCATCCTCATCAATCAAGGAGGGCGTTTTGTTTTCTTCAATCGGTTGTTTTGTGAAATGCTTGGATACACACCTGACGAGTTATCGCAAATTGAATATATGGATGTTTTTTCCGCCAGAGGCACTGAACTTCTTCACGAGCGAGAAAAACTTCGGAATAGAGGTTTTAATGTATCTCCCCGTTATGAAACGACATTCGTTAGAAAAGACGGAACGATCATCGATGTCGAGGTCAATGTTTCTATTGTCGATTATTTGGGTGCGCCTGCGTCTCTGGCGATTGCCCGAGATGTCAGCGAACGAAAAAGACTCGAGAGGGAATTTCAGGAGATGAAAGTTCAATATCTGAAGAAACAAAGGCTGTCATCTCTTGAAGCGATGTCGGACGACATGGTACACGATATCAAGAACACACTTTCGATTATTAGCGGAAGAGCGCAAATGCTTTCCAGCCGACTTCCCGATCTCAAAGAACCTGCTATCATCATCCGTTATGCCAAACAGATCGAAAAAATGGTCAGCGCATTTTTAAAAAAGATTCAGATGGAAAAAGACCTTAGCCGAAGATCGCTTGATTTAAACGAATTGATCAAGACGGAAATCACTTTCTTTGAATCGAATAGCTATTTCAAGAATGAAATCACCAAACGATTTCAATTGGAGAAGAATATTCCTCCGATTTCCGGCGCTTACGTGGATTTTTCTCATGGAATCATGAACATCGTTCAATTTTCAGCTCTTTCTATGCAGGATTCACCCCAAAAAATTTTGACAATTCGAACATCCTCGGTTCCCGAAGGTGTCCGAATCGAAATTTCATCCACCGGCAAAGAAATACCGGCGGAAATCGCATCGAATCTCTTTTCTCCCATCGGAATCAGTCGTCTTCGTTCAAATCAGGAAGAACAGGAAAATCTGCCAATACCGGCAGTAAACTTGTACCATTCATATCTATTGCTTCAACCTTACGGCGTTATTTTCGACGTGGAAAGCAAGCCGGATGTCGGGACCACCTTCCGCTTGACCATCCCAACGTGAAATGAAAGGAGAGAAAACGATGAAGAAACTCAATATAAAAACTGTGTCGGAAGAAAGTGAGCAACCTGTCTATCCGGTAAAAAAAGTGTCTGACCAAGCTGAAAATATAATCGATCATCAGGAGCAAGTTTGGCGGCTTCGAAAGATGAATGAAATCTTGCTGTCGCTTGCCCGATTTCGGTCGGGAAAAGAAGATATTCCGCTGGAACTGGAGATGATCACAGCGGCATCCGCACAGATGTTGAACACGGATCGATGTAGTATTTGGCTCTTTGACGCAAGTAAAACGCAGATAACCTGTATCGATCTTTTCGACCGGCATCTGAATCAGCATATGCACGGCGATGTGTTATACAGAAAAAATTATCCAACCTATTTTCACGCTATTGAAACCGATTCGTTCGTAGATGCTACGGACACCTACGCCGATCCGCGAACCAGTGAACTTAAAGACGATTATCTGAAACAACTCGGTATTGCATCGCTTCTCGATACTGCTATTATATCGAAAGGAAAACGGATCGGGCTTTTTTGCAATGAACAAATCGGAAAATCGCGGGGATGGAGCGATGACGATAAAGAGATCGTTTCCATGTTGAATGAAATGATCGCGATCGCCATAGAAAATATTGAAAAGAAAAAAGCACTGGCTGATGCCCAAGAAAACCAGAATAAATTTGAGAGGTTATTCGATTCGAATCCGGAGCCTGCCGTTTTTATGGACAAAAATTTCTGTATCATTAATGTGAACTCCAGATTTACAGAGGTTTTCGGATGGACGGTCGATGAGATTGCAGGAAAGCACATCAATGAAGTCGTCGCTGATAAAGAAATGCTTATCGAGGCAAAATCGCTGGATAATGCGGCTGAGAAAGGTTATTTACATCACGATACGCTAAGGAAGCGAAAAGACGGGACACTCGTTGCAGTTTCCATTTCAGCGTCACCAATCTATATCAAAGGCGAGTTGGTGAATTTCTTCGCAATGTACAAGGACATCTCCGAACAAAAACATCTCCAAGACATCAATCACGTCGTGTACGAAATTTCTCAAGCGGTTCAGGCTACCGACAAATTGCCTGAATTATACCAAAGCATTTATCAAACGCTCAAGCGCGTGGTTCCGTCTAACAATTTTTATATCGGATTCTACGATCCGGATAAAAGCGAAGTAATGATTCCATTTCACATTGACGAAGGCGTTAGTCAGCAGTGCATCGCAGACGAAGTTTATTCGTTGCTGGCAAAGGAGATCGTCAATTCCGGAAAACCGCTTTTAATGGAGAAATCCAAGTTAAAAAACCTAATGCGAAAGAAGGGAATTATCAACGCTGGACTTTTACCCGAGGTATGGTTTGGGGTTCCGCTCCACGCAAAGGGGCATATCATCGGATTGTTTAGTTTTCATCATTTTACTAAAACTGATGCGTTTTCAGAAAAGCAGATAAGTTTGCTCGAATCGATCGCGGAATCCCTTGCGATTGCCATTCAATATAAACAGCATGAACTTCAAGTGCGGGAATCCGAAGCGCGTTATCGCCTGCTCGTCGAAAATGTCAATGATGCTATTGTAATCAGTAAACAGAATAATTTCATCTATTTCAATCAGCAATTCGCTACGATGCTTGGGTATGCTTATGGAGAACTGCTGATGAAGGATTACCGCGAAGTTTACACGACGCAGGGGCTAGAAATTCTTCATGAGCGCGGGAAACGGCGTGAACTCGGCGAATATGTTTCGTCTCGATACGAAACGACTTTCCGAAGGAAAGACGACACAGATATCGATGTGGAAGCTAATGTGACGATCATTGAAATTGAAGGCGATAAAGCAACGTTTGCAGTCATTCGCGACATCTCTGAACGAAAACGCATCGAACAAGAACGGGAAAAAACTATTCAGGAACTTCAGAGCGCACTCGCCAATGTGCGAACGCTGAGAGGGCTTATCCCGATTTGTGCTAACTGCAAAAAAATTCGCGATGACTCTGGCTATTGGAGCGACGTGGAGAAATATATTTCAGAGCATTCGGATGCCGATTTTACGCATGGAATTTGTCCCGATTGTATGAAAAAACTTTATCCCAACTACCGAGATAAGTCTGAAAAGAAATAGAATATTGGAAATAGGGGATTGACGAATGATGGGTGAGATTGGCTGGGTTTCCGTGCTACCGCCATTGATAGCGATTCTATTGGCGATTTTCTCGCGACAGGTTTTCATCTCGTTGGGAGTTGGAATTTGGATCGGCTGGACCATTCTTTCCGGTTGGAATCCGTTGATCGGCGTTGCCGCTACGTTGGACTCATTCGTCAATGTATTTAAAGACGCCGATAATACGCGTATCATTCTGTTCAGCGCGATGGTCGGAAGTCTGATTGCGCTCACTCAGCGATCTGGCGGAGTCAATGGATTCGTCCAGTATCTCTTTCAGAAAAATCTTATTAAGAGCCGAAAAGGCGCTCAGATTCTCGCGTGGACTCTGGGGATAGTGATATTCATCGAATCGAGCATCAAAATTCTCATTGTTGGCACGATTTGTCGTCTGCTGTTCGACAAATTAAAAATTTCGCGTGAGAAATTGTCATTCTTTGCGGATTCCACTTCCGCGCCGGTTTGTATGTTAATTCCGCTGAATGCGTGGGGAGCGTTTGTCATCGGCTTGTTGGCGGCGCAGGGTGTCTCCGAACCAACGAAGGTGCTTATTCAGTCGCTTCCGTTGAATTTCTACTCGATTTTCGCGGTGATTACAGTTTTGGTTGTTGCTTTGACTGGTTGGAATTTTGGGCCGATGAAGAAAGCCGAACACCGCGTTTTTGTGGAAGGCAAACTCCTCCGTGACGGCGCCGTTCCGCTGGTGGACGAGAGCATCACTGAGATGAAACCTATCGAGGGGAAGCCGCACCGGGCTAGAAATTTGATTGTTCCGATTTTAGTGATGAGCTTTTCCATGCCGGCGATGTTGGTGATTACCGGACATGGAAATCTGACGCACGGCTCCGGCTCGACAGCCGTGTTTTGGTCGGTCGTCATCGCCATCGGTGTTGCCGCCGTTATGTATCGATTGCAGGGGCTGATGAAGACACAGGAGATCATGGACATGGTTTTAAAAGGCGCAGGTGGAATGATCTCGCTGGCATTGCTCATGCTGTTGGCATTCTCGTTGGGCAATACCTGTAAAAGTCTTGGAACCGGTTTGTACATGGCGAACCTAACTTCGTCGTTCCTTTCGCCGCATTTAGTTCCGGCTATTGTGTTTTTCGTTTCGGCACTGGTTGCATTTGCAACGGGTACGAGTTTCGGGACATTTTCACTGATGATACCGCTTGCCATTCCATTGGTTAACTCGTTGGGAATCAATCTTCCGCTTACGGTCGCGGCGGTGTTAAGCGGAGGCGTTTTCGGCGATCATTGTTCGCCGATCTCAGATACGACGCTTGTCGCTTCCATGTCCGCCGCCTGCGATCACATCGATCATGTCAACACGCAGTTGCCCTATGCGGTTTTAAACGCTTCGCTGGCTTTTATCGTTTATATTGTTTTAGGATTCATCGTTTAATATTTCGCTGGTTATTTCGTCAACCTGCAATCAATCATGACAGGAAATTAATGAAATTTAGTGGACAGAAAATCCGGGCAATCGTGTTCGATTTCGATGGTGTTGTCGTTGATTCTGAGCCGCTTTACGAAAGAGCGGAAGCACGATTGTTTGCCGAATATGGCGTCACCATTCCAACGTCCGATTGGCGATTGTTCAAGGGACTTTCGGATTGCGATTTTTTCACCCTTTGCAAAGAAAAATACGGCATTCGCGAAGAATTGTCGGTTCTCCAGAAGAAAGGCAAATGCCTGCTGAAAGAGGAAATCCGCAATAATTTGCGCTACATCGATGGATTTGAAGATTTCATCCAAGAAATCCGTTCATCATTTCTCATCGGGTTGGTAACCTCGACCCAGCGAACATTTATGAACTGGATTTTCCAAAATACGCCGATCCGTAATCATTTCGAGATGATGATCACCGCCGAGAATGTAAGCCATCAGAAGCCGCAACCGGAGCCGTATCTGAAAATGGCTGAACTGATGCAAATCCGACCGGAGGAAATGATCGTTCTGGAGGATTCGCTCAATGGCGTCAAATCGGCGATGAGTTCGGGAGCGGTTACCATTGCGTTTTTGAGTTCCTTTCCAAAAGAGGCGTTTGAAGCGGCAGATTATTTCGCCGCTACGTATGATGATATCCGGGAAATTATTCTCTCTATTGCCTCACGCGATAAACTATTTTCTTGCATTTAATCGCCTGAAAAAGGAACTTACTGACTGCTTGAAAGTGATTTTGAATGTTGATTTTTACATGATGAGTCGATTACCAAAAGTGAAGTCCTCCCACCGAATTATTATTCTGAAATTCGGGAAATCGGCGTTGTTTTACGGTTTAATTTATCTCAACAATTTTCAGATTTTCTCTATGAAAGCCGTTTCTCATCTCGGTTAGTAATATTTGTTATGCCGCAACATCGACTTAAATATTATCTTAATTCCAGCATTCCTTATACGAATCTCACTTGAACTCGTTAGTTAGGAAAGAAGAAAAATGGTAAAAAGTACAGAGTGGAATAAACGCTTGAAAATCGATCCGATTCACATTTTAATGGAGAAGGCGCCGGCGCCTGTCAGATTTCTCACAGCGTATCGCTTTTTCCCGCAGGATGAAGCGTTGCAGGATCGGATGTATCAAGACCTCGTCAAATTTAAACCGCGCGAGAGGCTACTCGGTACGCAATTGAGCGATGGAACGTGGAAACTCACCGAGAAATTCACGATTGAAGAGCACGCCAAAGGAATGCAATTTCTTCTGCAGTTGAAAAACTTGTATGCTCTTTTAAACATGGGGTGTTCGATCGACATGCCCGGAATTCAGCATGGACTCATTGCGTTACTGAAAATGCAGAAATCGGATGGGAAATTTCCGCTGTTGTTTCATCATTCCGGCTTGGCGCTGATGCTTTTAGTTAAATTTGGATTAGCCGGAAATCCGTTTGTCGAACGCAGTTACCGGTGGATTTCGAAACGCCAGCGCGAAGATGGTGGCTGGCTTTCCGCTTCCATGGTTCCGTCTGATGTGACGGTTAAAACAGCCAAAAGCGGGATATGGACGACGATGGTGATTTTGCAGGCGCTTGGGATTCACTCTCGCTTACGCAGTTCGCAAACTTGCTTGGAGGCGGCGGAATTTATCCTGAAAAATTATCTCGCCTCAAATCCCTCGACGCTTTTTCCGGAGCCAGATGCTTGGAATTATCTCTACACTGACTACACGGATAATGGACTTTTTCGTGGCGGCACATTGAGATTTATTGAATCGTTGGCGCCACTCGCCGAATATCACGGTCGCCCGCAGTTTAGAAAAGCGATTGAGTGGTTACTGGAACAGCAATTGCCGAATGGGCTTTGGCCTGCGGTTGTTGGCGTTTCCCGGAACGGAGATTTTGATGTAACGCTTCGTGTGATAACGGCGCTCAAAGAGATAGAGTACGCAAAAGCGGAACCGATAAAGTTGCAGAAATCAGAAGTTGCTTGACAATCTGTTAATTTAAAATATTCATTAGGAGTCGTTCATGGTTGATGAACCAATAAAAGATAATGATGAACCGTTAACTCTCGGTTCTTCTGTGCCGGAAATCCTGCCGATCATGGCACTGCGGAACACGGTTCTGTTTCCGCAACAGGTCATTCCGATCTATGTCGGACGCGAGCGTTCGCTTCAGTTGATCGAAGACCTTCCGGAGTCGAAAAAACGGATCGTCGTCGTTGCTCAGCGGGACGGAGCGGTCGAAAATCCCGAAAAAGAGGACTTGTTCGAATGGGGAACCATCGCACAGGTTCTAAAAATCTTCAACATGCCGGACGGAAGTAAAAGCGCCATCGTTCAAGGCGTCGAACGCGCCAAGATTCAATCCTACATTCAGGAAGACCCATATTTCAAAGGCGCTATCGTTAAGACGCAGGAAATCTACGTGCCAGGAATTGCCATAGACGCGATGATCGTTAACATCCGGCAATTATACGGAAAATTGATCAAGATCGCGCCGTATCTGACGGAAGAGCACACGACCATTTTGCAGAATATCCAGAATCCTGGCCGGTTGGTTGACCGGACGATGCACCTAATCAATGTGCCGGTTCACGAAAAGCAGGAAATCCTCGAAGAACTCGACGTGAAAAAACGCCTTGAAAAGGCGACCGTCGTTCTCAACCGCGAAATTCAGCGCATCCAACTCGGCGAGCGAATCCAATCTGAAGTGCAGGACGAGATCACCAAGACGCAGAAAGAATATTATCTGCGCGAACAGTTGAAAACCATCAAAAAGGAACTCGGCGAAGACGAAGGAACCGTCGAACTCAAGGAACTTCAGGAAAAGATCACCAAGTGCAAAATGACCGATGAAGCGCGGAAAATCGCCGAAAAGGAACTCGATCGTTTAAGCAAAATTCCAGCCGCGTCGCCGGAATATACCGTTTCCAGAACTTACCTCGATTGGCTTGTTGATCTGCCATGGGGTATTTATACCGAAGACAATGTCGATATTCGGCAAGCTCAGCAAATTTTGGATGAAGACCACTATGGACTTGAAAAAGTCAAGACACGTGTCATCGAATATCTTGCCGTGCGGAAACTGAAGGAGCAGATACAAAAGGGCGAATCTATCAAAGGGCCGATCTTATGTTTCGTCGGACCGCCCGGCGTCGGCAAAACATCGATGGGAAAATCCATTGCGCGGGCGATGGGAAGGAAGTTCATCCGGATTTCGCTCGGTGGCGTTCGGGACGAAGCCGAGATTCGCGGTCACCGAAGAACTTATATTGGCTCACTGCCGGGACGCATTTTGCAGAGCATCCGCAAATCTGGCAGTAGCAATCCGATCTTTATGCTGGATGAAATTGACAAGGTCGGCGCCGATTTTCGCGGCGATCCGTCTTCCGCTTTACTAGAAGTATTGGATCCGGAACAGAATTATACTTTCAGCGATCATTATCTCGAAGTGACTTACGATCTATCGAAAGTCATGTTTATTGCCACTGCGAATATGATTGATTCGATCCTCCCGGCTTTGCGCGACCGGATGGAAATGCTGGAATTCAGTGGTTATATCGAAGAGGAAAAACTCAATATCGCCAAAACTTTTCTCGTTCCGAAGCAGATTAAGGAACACGGATTGAATCAGACCAAAGTCGAATTCGACGATAAAGCGCTGAGGTACATTATCACCAGTTACACACTGGAAGCGGGCGTCCGGAATCTCGAACGTGAAATCGCCAATATCTGCCGGAAAGTCGCCAAGGAAGTGGCTGAAAAGAATCGGAAGAAAGTTTATTCTATTGACGAAAAAGCGGTCGAACAATATCTCGGTCCACGAAAATTTTTCGTTGATCTTGCCGAACGCGTCAGCAAACCGGGAATTGCCGTAGGGCTTGCATGGACATCCGTTGGCGGTGAAATCCTTTTCATTGAGGCGACGAGCATGAGAGGAACCGGTAAGTTGAATCTCACGGGTCAATTGGGTGATGTGATGAAGGAGTCTGCCGAAGCCGCAATGAGTTATATCCGCTCAAACGCCAAAGAACTTGGCATCGATGACTCCATCTTTGCACAGACTGATATACATATTCATGTACCGGCAGGAGCAACGCCCAAGGACGGGCCATCGGCGGGTGTCACGATTCTTTCTGCTGTTTATTCGCTTCTTAAACAGAAGAAAGTTAAAGACAGCCTTGCGATGACTGGCGAAATTACGCTTCGGGGTGCGGTATTGCCGATCGGCGGCGTCAAGGAAAAGGTGCTTGCCGCGCATCGCGCCGGGTTAAGACGCGTTATTCTTCCAGAGCAGAACAAGAAGGATTTGATGGAAATCCCAAAACAGATCAAGAATGAAATGAAGTTCGATTTTGTCAAGGAAATGTCCGAGGTGCTTGACATCGCCATTAAAAAATAATCAAATGGCAATTTGGAGAAGAATCTGTAAATTCTCGCGCTTTTTAGGTTGATATTTGGACGCTTAGCTCAGTTGGTTCAGAGCGTCCCGATACATCGGGAAGGTCGCGAGTTTGAAATTGTTAGGGGT
>PEYN01000091.1 GCA_002774355.1 Candidatus Marinimicrobia bacterium CG08_land_8_20_14_0_20_45_22
GCGACCATTCTGGTCGATGACGAAAAAGAGAGCGCAATCGACGCCAAGATGACACCGGCATTTGGATATCTGAATCTAACGACAACGCCACCGAATGCTCCCGTTATGGTCAACGATAAACCAATTGGCAACGCGCCTTTACTGAATTACAAACTGATGTCCGGTAAGTATCTGCTAATGCTGAAAGCCGATTTCTATAAAACCACGCAGGAGGGAATCATCATCGCCGATGGGCAAACTTTGACAAAAGCCATCGACTTACCGCCGGACTTCGGTTCGATTTCCGTGCAAGCCGCGCCGGTTGGCTCTAAAGTGTTGATCGATGGAAAAGCAGTTGGCGTCTCACCATTATTTGTCAAACAAATTGCAGTTGGCAGTCATAAAGTCCGCATTGAGAGCGGTGAACATTACGAACCAATCGAGACGACACTATTCGTCGGACTCGGCGAAACACAGGTGATTCAAACGTCATTGAAGGAACGCATCGGTTCGCTGATGATTACCAGCAACCCGCCGGGTGCGATCATCAAAATCGACGGCGCTGGCTACAAACTGACTTCCGGAGAAAGCGCCAAAACACCAATCAAACTCAGTCGGGTATGGGCGGGTAAACGAACGGTCAGTCTGGAAATGCCCGGTTATGCGTCCGCCAAGCAGGATGTCGTTGTCCGGGAAAATGAACTGAAACCTCTCCAATTCACGCTGAATAAAATGGTTTTTATCAAACCGCGTGATCAAGCCTTGTGGCGATCTGCCGTAGTACCGGGTTTTGGGCAAGCCTATTCCACACGATACAAAGTGGGTGCTGGTTATCTCGCCGGAGAAGTCGTCCTCTATTTTATCCTTCAGAATCAGAAAAGACTGTATGAAAAGTATCAAAATGCCTATCTGATAGAACGGGAAGATTATCGTAGCGTCATCGGAACGTCGGAAGAATTGAAAGTGATCTGGGAGCATGTTCAAGACTCATACAACAAAATGGACAATCAATATAAGAAACAGCAACTCGTCACTGGAGCAATGGTGGGATTGTATCTATGGAATATCGCCGATGCCTACCTATTTATGCCGAAAATCGGTGAAAAGCATGTCAGTGTTTATCCGACCATTGACGGATTTGCTCTGCGATTAGAAGCGGAGTTGCCATGAAATCGAAATTACTATTCCGATTCTGGATGGCTCTGCTCATTGGTCTATTTTCCTGTTCGCCGCACGAGGAACTCATTCCGCCGGACAATCCGTTAGACCCGGATAATCCCGACTACGAGCCGCCGGCCGCTGTCATCACTTATGGCATTGCTGACGGAAGTGTTTCGACGAAAGATTCGGCGACCTTTGCGTGGGATGGCAATTCAATTACAAAAGACTTTTCATATCGGTTTGACAATGGTGAGTGGTCGAACTGGACGACAATTCAGACGGTGACTTTCAGTTATCTCGATGAAATGGCGCATCGGTTTGAAGTGCGTGCCCGCGGCGAAAACGACGAGATTCAGGAAATACCGGCGACCAGTGACTTCACCACAGATGCCGTCGATGGCGCGTCGCTGATTCTGTTTCCCTATCGTCAGACAAGTAATGTCGGTGACACACTAACTGTTGCGGTGATGCTGGAAGAAGTGACAAATATTCTTGGCGCTGAGTTTACACTGACTTACGATCCGACGGGATTTCTATTCATCGATTCTCAAACCGGTACGTTTGCGGATTCGATTCAGGCGACGGGATTGCAGGTCGTTGAGGTTGATCCGGTTCTGGGTAAGGTTTCCGCCTCGGTGACTGCCGCCGCGGGAAGCGTCAAGTTTTTTTCCGGCACGGCATCTCTATTAACGATCCGTTTAAAGACTATCAAGATCGGAACCTATTCGCTGACGCTTGGAAATGGTGTTTTGGTCGATTCCAACCGTCAACCGGCGGCAGTCAATCGTCTGCGCGGCGGAGTGGTGGTGGTGAAATGAAAGAATGCCGTGTCCACCTTCAGATTAATCCACAGATTTATCTGTGGAAGGAGGATGAATCGGTTCGGATGACAGGTTTCACGTCCCATAATCCCCGCGTTGAAACGCGGGGCTATTTTGATCTCATCAACGACGTCATTCAGTGTAACCCACAGATTCATCTGTGGGATCAAAACGTCTCTAAAAGCCCCGAAACCATTTTTTTTTAATGGTTTTCCAAAATCAAGGAGGTTTCTAATGTCCCACGCCTATGTCGCTAACTGGTTACATATCATCTGGTCAACTAAAAACCGGCGACGCTGTCTGATGGCAAATAATGCTCTACCAGTCCGTGAACATTTGATCGCGGAAGCCGCAAAAACCGAATCATCCATCGAGACCATTAATATCCAACCCGAACATGTTCATATTCTTGTGAATCTGCCTGCAACACAGTCAATCGATAATTTTATCCATCAACTCAAGGGTGAATCGTCACATTGGATCAATGACGAAAAGATCATCCCCGGTCGTTTTAACTGGCAGAAAGGTTATGGCGCTTTTTCGGTTAGCGTGTCGATGGTTGAAATGGTCAAACAATACATTCAGAATCAGCAAGAACATCATCGACGCAAGCCGTTTGCAGAAGAGTATAAGGAATTTTTAGAAAAACATGGATTCGTTTATGATGATGAAAACCGATAAATCGGTTTGGATGGGTTTCACGTCCCATCATCCCCGCGTTGAAACGTGGGGTTATTCTGATCTCGTCAACGACGTCATTCAGATTAACCCACAGATTCATCTGTGGGATGACGAAACGCCCCACGCCCAGATCCCCATATCCGTTTCAACGGATTTCCTATACCCGAAAACCGATGAATCGGTTCGGATGATGGATTTCGCGTCTTATCCTCCCCGCGTTGAAACGCGGGGCTATTCTGACGAACCGTTATTCCATTTCCGCAAGGAGTTATTCTCTTCAGGAAGGCAATCATTCTCTTCCGGAAAGCAGTCATTCTGTTCCGGAAAGGAGTTGTTCACTTGCGGAAAACAGTCATTCTCTTCCGGGAAGGAGTTATTCCGTTCCAGAAAAGAGTTGTTCTGTTCAGGAAAGCCATTGTTCTGTTCAATAGTTCAACCGTTAAGTTTATTAGCCCAGCCGTTCACGGTTGGGAGAGAGATTCAATTAGCAATGGAGCAATCCAAATGAGAAATAAAATTTCCATACTCATTTTAATTTCTGTTCTATTATTTTTCGCAGTCAATAGCGCCAATTCCCAGCAATTCACCGAAATGACGGAAATCAGTTTAACAGAAGTTATGGGTGGTTCTGCAGCCTGGGGCGATTATGACAACGATGGCGATCTCGATATCTTACTCACGGGTTATACAAGTAGTGACTTCTCTGTTTCCAAGATTTACCGTAATAATGGTGACAACTCATTCACTGAACAAACTGGAATCAGTTTAACGGGAGTTTATTACAGTTCAGTAGCCTGGGGCGATTATGACAACGACGGTAATCTCGATATCTTACTCACTGGTGAGAAATATTCATCACATAATTATGATGCAATTTCCAAGATTTACCATAACAATGGAGATAACTCGTTCACAGAGCAGACGGGAATTAGTTTAACGGGAGTCGAAAATAGTTCTGTAGCATGGGGTGATTATGATAACGACGGAGATCTCGATATCTTGCTTACAGGCTTTACGGGTAGTAGTAATACATATGTTACCAAGATTTACTGTAACAACAATTTAATAACGAATTCCACTCCATTAGCACCTTCCGGATTGACGGCTACAACAACAGGATCGGATGTTACCTTCAGTTGGAACAAATCCAGTGACACGGAAACACCGCAGAATGGATTGACCTACAATCTATACGTCAGCACAACTTCGGGCGGTTGTCAGGTGAAATCGCCGATGGCGGACAGTTCAACGGGTTATCGAAAAGTTGTTCAACTTGGAAATATGAATCATTGCAATTCTTATACTCTGAAAGGACTTACTGACGGTAAATATTACTGGAGCGTGCAGGCGATTGATAATGCATTCGCAGGTTCATCTTGGGCAACAGAGTACAGTTTTATTATAGATACAACTTCGCCATCCGCGCCTCAGAATCTCACCGTTCAGCCCGGCAATGGACAAGTTATACTCAAATGGAACAAGAACATCGAATCCGATTTCCTCCGCTATCGTATATATAGTGGAACGAGTGCCAATCCGACAATCAAGATTGATTCCACTATAGGTGGAATTCTTGATACTATCAAGGTCATTACCGGATTGACGAACGGCACGACTTACTATTTCCGTATCACCGCGGTGGATTCTGCTGGTAATGAGAGTGGATTTTCTAATCAAGTCAGTGCCATTCCCGACGATTATGAAGCCCCGCAAGTTGCGCTTCTTTCTCCCGTCGGGGGTGAGAAGTGGGAGGAGGGTTCCAGTCAATTGATCAAATGGATTTCGTCGGATAATGTCAGGATACAGCATCATTTGGTGCACTTTAGTATTGATAATGGGCAGAATTTCACCCGGATTGACAGCGTTTCTGGTGAAGTGGATTCCTTATTGTGGACGGTTTCAAACAAGATTACAAAACAAGGTAAGGTGAAGGTCACATCTTATGACGCGCGCGGCAATTCTGCGTTTGCGGTGAATACAAATCCGTTTGAAATTGTGGATATTACTCCGCCAAATGTAATGCTTATAAGCCAGATTTCTGGAAAAACAGTAGAAATTGCCAATGCTGAATCGATAACTTGGACCGCAACTGACAACGCGGGTGTGCAGTTCATCGATCTGGATTATTCCGTAAACGGCGGTACTGACTGGAAACCGATAGCGGCTCATGAATCCAACGACGGTTCTTACGACTGGTTGATTCCCGATGAACAGTCGGAAAATTGTAAAATCCGTGTCATTGCGACGGACGGCGTCGGTCTCTCCGATACTTCCATAAGTGCAGGCGCTTTCACAATTGTCCGTATCTATCCAAAGTTAGCGGCATTTCCGTCGGTACTGTCACCGCTCGATACACTGGTTTTGGAATTCACACAGGCGATGGACAGCGCCGGTTTCCGGAGCGGTTGTGCACTTTACAGCCAGATGTATGGCGATTTGACTTATCATTATCGTTTCTATGATAATCTCCGAAAGGCGAAGTTATTCTTAACTGAGTCATTTACGTCGCGTGATACTCTATCGGTACTTATGACGGCTAATTCCACGACGAATATCTACGGTTATGGCTTAGATGGAAACGCAAACGGTGGCTTCGAGGGTTCGCCGACAGATAATCTGACGTTGACAATTCCGGTCGAGATTGCCGGTGATTTCAACAACGATGATGTTGTCAATTTCGATGACTTTGCGCCGTTCGTTTTAGCGTGGCAAGGGCGCGATTTCGGAAAGGAATTGGCTCCCAATCGTGGTGAAGTTCCCAGGATTACTATTTCGCCCAATCAGAAGTATGACGTCTATGACTTGACGACATTTGCGAGTCTGTGGAACTGGACGGTTGGCTTGCGCAAAGCGTTACCGATGATAGCGGATTTCCCGGAAGTTGATTTTCCTGTCACACAGGAAGGAAACAGCGTAATGGTCAAGCCGAATAGTGCCGACGTGATCGCTTACCAGTATTTAGTCGAGTACGATCCAAAAGTCGTTGGTGTCAAATATTCTGACAACCGACTTCCTAAGATTACTGAAACACAGATGCGGATGGTCGATGCCTTTCCGGATAGCGGATTATTGTTGATTTCCGAAGGATATTTCAGCGCCAGTGCTTTGCCGGAAATGCATCTGGAACTTTTACCGAAGGGCAGAAATCCGTACGAAATTACAATTGCCTATCAAACTGTTCTGACCGATTGCACGCGGGTCATAGGCAAACGCACTATTCGTCTCCAACCGATACCGACGAAGTTCGCATTGCAACAGAACTACCCGAATCCATTTAATCCGACAACGACGATTCCATATCAATTGCCGGAGAAAGCATACGTCAGGATTTCGATTTATAATCTGAATGGTCAGTTTGTAGAAACCATCGTTTCGAAGGAACAGCCTGCCGGTTATTACAGCGTCGTTTGGAACGCTGGCAATGTTGCATCGGGCATCTATATCTATCGAATTGAAGCCGGATCATTTCACGATGTGAGAAAATGCGCCATTCTGAAGTGATCTGACTATGTATCGTTTGTTATGAATATAAGAGCCATCCCGAGCGGTGGCTCTTTTCATTTATCAAATTACTGATAGATAAGTACACGAGTTTTGGGACAATTGTTGTTTAAAGGATTTATGACGCTTGATAATCGGATTATTTATGATTAATATTCAATTGTATGAAGAGAAAAAAGGATCATGAATCTGTTCAATCACTACTGGGAAATCTTCACCTTAAGTTTGTCTTCCATCAAACTTGGAAGTTTATAGATAAACCTGATTAATGAAGAGAATATGCACGATAGACATATATTCAGCAGTCTGTGGGTCATCTTGGGAAAGTTCACGGAATCAGTCAGATTGATTGCCTTTGTCTTGATAGTCTTGGGCACTCTCGGCCTTCTGGCGAACGAGTTTCTTGTCGGTTGGGGTAGGCCGCCACTCTCGCGTCAGCTGCCCTGAATGTGGTCGGACTCGCGATTCTGGGGTACTCGGCGATGCGTGACAGCAAGCGATCGGGCGCATAAGCGAAGACGCCAGCCTGCTGAAGTCTGACTGAAAGTAATCTGAAAAGTTGGGGGAACTTTTTCTCTCTGAGGGAGAACGATTGTTAGAAAATGTCAAATTTAGCAAGTCTGTTTTCGCAAAATAAGCGACACGTTGTGTATGTTTTTGATGGGTTTCTCATCAGTAAAAGTGGAGCGGGGCCGACGGGGCTCGAACCCGCAACTTCTGGCGTGACAGGCCAGTGCTCTAACCAATTGAACTACGGCTCCATTGTCAAATCCTGTTCAGAACAGGCGGACGCAAATTTAAGGAAATTGAAATCGCCCTGCAAGCAGAATTACGGTACTTCCAAAATAAACATCTGCCTCTTCAGGAAATAATTTTTTATATTCAGCCTGTATGAGAAATTTGGCAGAAATAATAAATCTGGAGATTCGAGCGAATGGGATTTAAATGCGGGATAGTCGGACTTCCGAATGTAGGTAAATCCACGCTATTCAATGCGCTGACCCGGGCGGGTGTTCCAATGGAAAATTATCCGTTTTGCACGATCGAACCGCATGTCGGAATGGTTGAGGTTCCGGACAAAAGATTGGAACTGTTGCAGAAGACCTATCATCCGCAAAAGGTGATTCCGACGACATTGCAGTTCGTGGATATTGCCGGATTGGTCAAAGGCGCCTCGCAGGGTGAAGGTCTCGGTAATCAATTTCTGAGCAACATCCAACCGGTCGATGCGATTATTCATCTGGTGCGATGTTTTGAAGACCCAAACGTAGCGCACATCGATGAAAAATTAGACCCAAAGCGGGATTTTGAAATCGTCGAAACTGAAATTCTGTTGAAAGACCTCGAGATTATCGAAAGCCGGATCAATAAAATTTCCCCTCGTGCCAAAACCGGCGATGACAAAACAAGAAAACAGTTGGCAATTCTTTATGATTTGAAAAACCTGCTTTCGGAAGGGAAATCCGCCAAACTCTATCACACTCATCCGGAGGAAGAATCTTTTCTGCGAGAACTGGCGCTCTTGTCGGCTAAACCCGTTCTAGTCGTCGGAAATATTTCCGAAAATGAAGCCACTTTGGGTAAAAAATCCGAGACGACGCGGAAGTTCGAACAATATTTTATGCAAACCGGTTCGCTTTTTCTGACGCTTTCGGCAAATCTGGAACTGGAATTATCGGAATTGGAAAATGACGATCGGACTTTTTTAATGAGGGAATGGAAATTGCCGACAACAGGTCTGAACCGATTGATTTCCGCGAGCTACGATCTTCTAAGATTGATTACGTTTTTTACGGTCGAATCCGGGATTTGTCAGGCGTGGACGATTCCCGGCGGAAGCGTTGCCGTCAAAGCCGCTTCGGTTATTCATTCCGGTTTTGAAGATCGTTTTATCAAGGCGGAAGTGCGTCACTGGTCAGACATCGAAAAAATCAGATCCGAAACGTTGTTGCGCGAGCAAGGATTGGTTCATATCGAGGGAAAATCTTATATGGTTAAAGACGGAGATGTGATCACGTTCAAACTCGCCGCCGGTTAGCGTTTCTACGACAAGAAATAATCAAAAGGGAGCCGCGAAAACGACTCCCTTTTTTTGTTACAATTTTATAACTCAATCTGAGAATGTTGTAGTTTTTTTATTCGGCGACGCCGTTTAAATTGTTGTAGGCTTTAATGATTTCCCTGACCAACCGGTGGCGAACGACGTCTTTGGGTTCAAAATAAACGAAGTCGATGCCGTCGATATTCTGCAAAATGTTTTTAGCTTCGATGAGGCCGGAATGGGCTTTATCCGGAATGTCGATCTGTGTAATATCACCGGTGATGATTGCTTTCGAGTTGACGCCGAGGCGAGTCAGAAACATCTTCATCTGCATGGAGGTCGTGTTCTGCGCTTCATCGAGAATAACATAGGCGTTATTCAACGTCCGACCGCGCATGTATGCCAGCGGTAGGACTTCGATGACACGTTGTTCGGTGTAAGCGTTGACTTTTTCTGTTGAAAGCATGTCCATTAACGCGTCGTAAAGCGGAGCGAGATAAGGCTCGATTTTTTCTTTCAAATCGCCCGGTAAAAATCCCAAACTTTCTCCGGCTTCGACTGCAGGGCGTGTGAGGATGATGCGCTGAACGTCATGGTTTCGCAGAGCGGCGACGGCGATTGCGACCGCGATATAGGTTTTACCGGTTCCGGCGGGTCCGATGCCGAACACGATGTCATTTTTCAACGTTGAGCGGTAATATTTTTCCTGATTCGCCGATCGTGGCTTGATGACACCGTTCTTTTTAAAAAGGATCACCGAATCGGCGGTAATCTCTTCTGCCGCCGGTCGTTTTCCGAGAATTTCAATATTGATCAGCGTCTGTACGTCATCTTCGGAAATTTCTCCTTTTTGGTTGATCGTCAACAACATTTCCCCGATGATGGCGTCGATTTGGCGAATTGAGTTTTCATCGCCGTCCAGCATCAATTTATTCCCGCGTGCGAAAATCTTTATTGGAAAGGTTTTCTGCAATAACGTCAAATTGATGTCGTTCATTCCGAAAACCAATAACGGATCGACGCCTTTGATTTCAATGATTTTTTCTGCCATTTTTCCTTATCCTAAACAAACCATAGTAAAATTTCTCGTATTTACGGAGATTTACAAGAAATTTATCGACGAGATCGAATCTGTAGTTATCTTTAGATTTTGTGTCAGATGAGACTAAGACGGGTTGTATTTTCTGCTTTAAGTCGGGATACTTGAAGACGTATAAAAACAACTTAGCCCCCAAGATTCTACATCTGTGGGGGCTAAATAACGTCTAATGAACGGTACCTACTTGGTGGTGTCAACCGCTGTGGTGTCCGTCGGTACCTGTTCAATTGTCTGCTCTGTGGCTGGGACTTCAGTTTTTTTCTGGCAACCAGCTAATCCGAGGACAAACAACAGAACCGCTGCAAAGACCAATGCTTTCTTCAATTCAGTTCCTCCCTTTGTTAGTTCTACTACGAACGTCTATATATGAAAAATCGTTCATGCCCTAAATTTAAGCAGCAATTTACCGAAATGAAATATTTATTCTGAACAGAACGAAAAATTTTTTATATCAGGATGGTCTGATTGTGCTTTGATGATCTGTCATTTAAAACTCAGGTAAGTGACGTTCACCTTCCTTAATAATGAAGAATATGACATATAACCGCCCCGTCCTTTTTCTTGTTTTTAGTGGGGTCTGGACTTAAATTTGCAATGCTTTATTAGATGGATTATGTGTCTGAAAAATATTGATAATACTAAAATTAATTCGATAAAATGCCCAAAATAATTACGATTGCGAACCAAAAAGGAGGCGTTGGAAAGACAACGACTGCGATCAATCTTGCGGCCGGATTGGCGGTTTCGGAAGTCGATACACTTTTGATAGATCTCGATCCGCAAGCCAACGCGACCATCGGTTGCGGAATTGATTATAAAAGCGTCGAAAACAGTATCTATGAAGTGCTGATAGATGGCGAAGGCATCAGTCCTGTGATTCAAACGACTGAAATTCCCTTTCTGGATATCGTACCTTCCGCGACTCGTTTGGTAGGAGCCGAGATCGAAATGGTCTCTATGATCGGCCGGGAAACGGTTTTAAAAAAGGCTCTCGAATCGCTCGAAAAGGAATATAGATATGTTATTATCGACTGTCCGCCGTCTCTCGGTTTGCTGACGATAAACAGCCTGACGGCCTCTCATTCTATCCTGATTCCGATCCAGTGCGAATACTATGCAATGGAAGGTTTGGGACAGTTGTTGAATACGATCCGTTTGGTTCAAAAAAGCCTCAACCGGAACCTTCAGATCGAAGGAGTGTTAATTACGATGAGCGATTCGCGATTGCGTCTGACTCAGGAAGTCACTGAACAGGTGAGGAGTTTTTTCAAAGAAAAAGTCTATCAGAGCGTGATCCGGCGGAATGTTCGTCTTGGAGAATCACCGAGTTTCGGCAAGCCCATTATTTTGTACGATGCCTCGTCACCGGGCGCTCAAGATTATATGGCATTGGTAGGAGAATTTTTAAAGAATGACGGTCAAGAGATTAGGTAAAGGATTAAGCGCAATCATTCCGGAATTTCCACCGGATTTTAACATGATCAATCAGGTTGCCGAAATTGACGTCGATAAAATTCGCGCCAACCCGCATCAGCCGCGAAAAGATTTCAACGAGCAGGCGATGAATGAATTGAAAATGTCCATTCGCGAGAAGGGCATTATTCAACCGATTACTGTTCGTCAGGCGGAAAACGGATTCGAATTGATCGCCGGGGAAAGACGTTTGCGCGCTGCGATAGAACTCGGACTGAAGTCGCTTCCGGCGTATATTTTATCCGTTAAAACGGATGTCGAGATGATGGAACTCGCCTTGATAGAAAACGTACAGAGGGAAGATTTGAATCCGGTGGACGAAGCCGAAGCCTACTCGGTTCTGGCCAACACGTTCAATATGTCCCATGAAGAAATCGCAACGAAAGTAGGGAAAGACCGTTCTACTATTACAAATTCTCTGAGACTGCTAAACTTGCCGGCTCCAATCATTCAAGATTTGCGCGATGATAAAATCACACCCGGACATGCCCGGCCTATTCTTTCTATAAACAATGAAAAACAGCAACTGAATCTCTGGCAAAGAATCAAACGTGATGGATTAAGCGTGCGGGCTGTTGAAGCATTCGTGAAAAATATGGATTTGGTCCAGCAAAAAACCGCCGAGCCAAAAGTCTTTCGCAAATCCAATTATGTTAAGACGGTAGAAGAAAAACTGATGCATATCGTCGGTTCGCGTGTAAAAATCCGTGGCGACGAAAATAAGGGCAGTATTGAGATCAACTTTTATTCACGGGAAGACTTGACTCGGTTGATGGATATTTTTGAATCTATCGAGGACATCGAAAAATGAGTAAAGCGGGTAAAAGATATTTTACGTTTCATCTGATGTCCACGGACAATAAAAAGCCGTTCAAGATAACGTTTAACCATCATATCGCACATCTGATTTTCGCTTTCGGCGTGATCGTTATTTTGTTTTTTTTCGTTGGTATTTTTACTTTTTTCCCAAAGGCGATTCAATACGACAAAATCAAGGCGGAAAACGACATCCTAATTCAGGATCGGATCAAAGTGACAAAAATCCTGAGTGATTACAATCAAATCCGGCAAATGGATCAGTACATCCGCTCCGTTTTAGGTAGCGATTTGAAGATTCCCGAAGGCGATTCGACAGTATACGACTCGATGGCGAATACACAGATGGGAGTAATTCAAAAGCCGGATGAAGTGGCGCGAATCAGTTTTCTGGATAACATTCCCATTTATCCGCCCGTCGACGGTTATATCACGCAGGGATTTTTAGATAATCGTGTGTTCAACAGTGATAACCATTTAGGAGTCGATGTCGTGGCAACTGAAGGCGAACCGATCAAGGCATCAGCCTCAGGAGTCGTCATTTTGTCGAATTGGACTCCCGATCTCGGGAATACGGTGATTATCTATCATGCCGGCGGTTATTTTACAATTTACGGCCATAATCAAAGAAATTATGTTGAACCGCACCAATATGTGAATCGCGGAGATGTGATTGGTTTTGTAGGAAACACCGGTAAAAGCAAAGGACCGCATCTTCATTTTGAAATTTGGAAGGAAGGAAAGCCTGTCAATCCGCAAGATATGGTTTATTCCTATAAACTGTCTGATAAATCGCTGAAAAATGTAGAAAGATAAACTTATGAGAGGCGACTCTATTATTAAGAAAGAATCGACGATCAACACAATCATCGGTGAAAATACTTTGATTGCCGGAAAAATTAACTGCGACGGCAACATTATTGTTTATGGAAAAATTGAAGGCGACATCACAACCGAAGGAACGATCACTATTTTTGCGACCTCTAACGTTCAGGGAAATTTGACAGGTTTCAATGTTCAGATCAGCGGTAAGGTCGAGGGAAACATCGATGCCAACGGAAAAGTCGTTCTAGGCGAAAAATCCAGTCTGATTGGTGATATCAAAGCTGTCCAAATCGTCATCGAAGAGGGCGCCGCATTCGACGGTCGATGCGTTATGCGAACCGCGAATCCGGAATCGGCAGCGTCTACAAAATCCGACCGCTGAGTCTCAACCAAGGGATTGTCATGAAATTGAAACGCACAGTGAATTGCGGAGAACTACGGAAATCAAATGAAGGGCAAACGGTCGTTTTAAACGGCTGGGTCAATAAACGACGCGATCACGGCGGACTCATTTTTCTCGATCTGCGCGACCGGTACGGAATTACGCAGATCGTTTTCGACACGGAATCGGCGGACGCCGCAATTCTAAATGCAAAAAAACTCGGCGCTGAAGACGTTGTCGCCGTCAAAGGGACTGTTCGGCTTCGCCCGGAAAATTCGATAAATAAAGAAATGCCAACCGGCGAGATCGAAATTGTTGCGCGAGAATTGGAAATCCTGAACACATCCTTAAATATTCCGTTTCAGGTGACCGATCGTTCGACCGGATTAGAAGACCTTCGCCTGAAATATCGTTTTCTGGATTTGCGAACCAAGGAACTGCAAAAAAATATTGCCATCAGACATCGCGCCGCACAAGCCGTTCGAAAGTTTTACTCCGCCAATGGGTTTTATGAAATCGAAACGCCATTTTTAACGAAAAGTACGCCGGAAGGCGCACGCGATTTTCTAGTTCCGAGCCGTCTGCATCAGGGCTCTTTTTATGCGCTTCCGCAATCGCCGCAGACTTACAAACAATTGCTGATGATTTCCGGTTTTGATAAATATTTTCAGATTGTCCGTTGTTTTCGAGACGAAGACTTGCGTGCGGACCGCCAGCCGGAATTTACTCAAATCGACGTCGAGATGTCTTTTATCGAAGAAGAAGACATCATGAATCTGACCGAAACCATGTTGAGAGAAGTTTTTCGGGAAGTCATCGGCGTTGAACTTGACGATCCGTTCCCCAGAATGTCATTCGACGATGCGATGCGTCAATATGGAAGCGACAAACCAGACTTGAGATTGGGTTGTACGATTCGGACAATCGATGAAATTGCCGCGAAAACCGAGTTTGCGGTTTTTCACTCGATGCTTCAAAAAAATGGGGTCATTGCAGGATTTTGTGCGCCGAACGCCGCATTTTTTAGTCGGAAAATCACCGACCAACTTACGGAAAAAGTTAAACAGTGGGGCGCAGGCGGACTCGCATTTGCCAAACTGACTGAAAATGGTTGGGAAAGCGGAATTGCGAAATTTTTATCGCCGGTGGAAAAGGAATTGATTCATGCGTTTGACGCCAAAGTCGGCGACATCGTTTTTTTCGTGAGTGATCTGGCAAAAGTTACTTATTCGGTTCTCGGTTATTTGCGCCTCGAAATCGCGAAAATGCTCAATCTGATTCCGCTAGGTGTTTTTAGACCGATTTGGGTGACTCGCTTTCCTTTGCTGGAATGGAGCGACGAAGAAAGCCGGTACGTAGCGATGCATCATCCGTTCACCTCGGCAGATATGGAGGAGCGCCATTTGTTAGAGACCGAACCGGAAAAAGTTCACGCACGCGCTTACGACATTGTCATTAACGGCAGTGAAATCGGCGGTGGAAGCATCCGGAATCATACCGTCGAAATGCAGGAACGGATGTTTGAAGCGTTAAAAATCCCGAAGGATGAAGCGCGTTTCAAATTCGGTTATCTTCTAGATGCTCTTGCGCATGGCGCTCCGCCACATGGCGGGATCGCGCTTGGATTCGACCGGTTGGTCATGATCCTTGCTGGCGCTGACAATCTGCGTGAGGTTATCGCTTTTCCGAAAACCACCAGCGCCTCCTCGCTAATGGACGGTTCTCCAACGCCGGTTGACGAAAAGCAATTGAAAGAACTGGGCATCAGATTAATCAAATAAAAATCTGCGATCGCCTTCGATAGACGATCCATATTTTCCGTATGGTGTCATTAAGGCGGAAAATTACTTCATGAAGAAATAGTTGTCGAGTGGATCGGTGATATTATTGGCATTTGACGGTAAAATAATTACATCGAAAATCGAACCATGGAAGATTTCGCCGATCAGATGATAGGTCATTTTCGACGGAAATTCGATAGGAATTCTCATTGATTTTTATTCGGCATTTTTACTTCCTTCAAGCGTGTATCTGCCGTTCGGTTGATAAATCTTATGAGACGTAAGCACGACAGATCGCACTTTCTCGACTATTTCGGCATCGGTCATTTTGATGAGATCTTCATTGGGAATCGGCGGGTGAATAACGGCTTCAACCGGCCATTTTCGTTCTATATTAAAGCGCGTTTTCGGCTTGAGTTCGTAAAGACCATTGAGAGTTACCGGTAGAACGTCGAGGCTCGTGCCCCAGAAAATGTGAACAAATCCTTTTTTAAAAATTCCGATCCGACCGTCGAGCGTTCGGGTTCCTTCGGGGAAAATAGCGATTGTCAGCGATTTGGCTTTTTCGATCGATTGGGAAATAGACTGGCGCGCTTTGACATAGTCGTTCCGATCGATCGGAATATAGTCGGTTCGCGACAGGAGAGATCCGAAAATGGGGATTTTGATCAGATATTCTTTCCCGATGAAAGCCAGCCGCGGGATGATTGTTAAAATCGCCGGAATATCATAAATACTCGAATGATTCACAACGAGAATATAATTTTTGTCTGGGCGAATATTCTCTTTTCCGATAATATGAACTTTCTTTACCATCAGCCAGAAAATACTATTAGCCCAGAACCAATGTCCAAATCGCAGTGGCATTTCCCATTTGACGATCGCCAGCAGGACGCCTATTAGAACCATAATAGCGGTGAAAATCCATTGAAGGAAGTAACTGCAACTGCTAAAAATCATAGTAGTAAACGATCGAATTCTATTCATTACTCTTTCTATCGACTAATCAAGCGCCTGCAGATTCTAAGAAAAAGTGAGGGAAAATTCAATACATTTTTCGGTTATGAACGGAAGGAATTAGCCTGCTTAATTCATAAACCGCAGAGAGTTCACAGAGAACGCAGTCCCGACCATTCGGGATTTTAATTTCTTTTTTATTTTGTTAAGTTTCACCTCGTTGTTGATTTAACTATTTGTAATTAATTATTCTCTGTGCGCTCAGCGGTGAATTATTTAGGTTAGATATGAAGGTTTAAAATCGCGTCAACTTAGTAACAACTTCGATATGCGGCGTATGGGGAAAGAGATCAATCGGCTGAACAGATTCGATTTTGTAATCACCTGTTTGTACGATGGTTTTAAGGTCTCGAACCTGCGTGGAAGGATTACAGGAAATATAAACGATGCGCGATGGATTCAGCGGTAAAATGTCCTGAACAAGTTTGGGATGCATACCGATTCGCGGCGGATCGATGATTAACACATCCGGTTTCGGCGAATCATGCGCTAGTTCCGGAGATTTCCGGAAGAATTGATCGAGATCGCCCAGTATAAATTGGGCATTATCGATGCCGTTTCGCGAGGCATTTGCCACCGCATCTTGAATCGCCGACGGTACGATTTCGAAACCGACGACCTGTTTGGCGGCGCTTGCTAAAAAGAGTGAGATGCTTCCTGTTCCACAGTATAAATCCCAGACGGTTTCCGTTTTCCGAACGCCGGCGGCGGCTCGGATGGTTTCATATAATTTTTCCGCCATCCCGGTATTCGTCTGGAAAAACGATGCGGGAGAAATCTTGAAGGATAAATCACCAAGTTTTTCTTCGATGAAATCCTGCCCGAAAAGCAGGTTTGTTTTTTCTCCGATCGTCGTTCCGGAAACCGCACGCGTGACCGTATTGACGAAGGAAACGAGATTAGGTAACGCTTTGATTAATTTAGCGATTAAAGGTTCGAAGATTTTAGGCGAATCATCGTGCGTGACGATATTGATCATCAAATTTCCGGTGCGTTCGCCCTTTCGGAGAACCAGATGTCTTAAGAAACCATCGTGCCGGATTGTATCGAAAGCGGTGAGGTGATTTTCGAGGGAGAAAGTGCGAACGATTCGGAGAACAGTCGGAGTCTCTTCCGGCGCGATCAGACAATCGTCGATGTCGATGGCTTTCATATAATTTCCCGGAACGCGCAGACCCAAAGCAAAATCTTCCGGTTTTTCGGCATCGTTCTGCCCAATCCGCCATCGTCGATTGGAAAACGCGAATTCCATTTTATTGCGATAACGGAGTGTTTTTTGCGAAGGGATTGTCGGTTGAACTTCGACATCTGTGAATTGTCCAAGATGCTGGTAGATTTCTGCAATCTGTTCGTGGAAATAATCCGTTTGCGCTTTGTAAGGAATGTTTTGATGTTTGCAACCGCCGCAATGATGAAAATAGGGACAAAGCGCCGGAATCTCCTGCTCGCTTGGCTTGATGATTTCGCGGATTTTCGCTTCAGCAAAAGTCGATTTTGCCTGTGTGATTTGCGCGCGCACAATCTGTCCTGGAACCGCTTCATTTCCGACGAAAATGATATAATTGTCAACATGGGCGATGCCCGCTCCTCCGAAAGCTAGCCGATTGATTTTCAAATCAAGGATCTGATTTTTACGAACGGGGCGCACATCTTGGCGATTGGTGAAATTGGCAGAGGAAGGATTTTTCACGCGAATTGGAATATCTTTAAAACGTAATATTCACGTCGTCGATCTGAGAATGATCCATGAATTTTTGAGCATAGGCGAGATAGATTTTTTTCTCAACAAAAATCCTGAAAAGTTCCGGATCTATGTGGCGGTCTTTTGCCATGAACATCATGATTTTCATTGCCTCAGACAATGTTTTGCCTTTTTTATACGGGCGATCTTTTGCGGTTAGCGCCTCGAAAATATCGGCTAACGCCATGATCTTGGATTGTGGCATCAGCCTTTCCTCGGTCAAGTGATTCGGATATCCGCTACCATCTAGTTTTTCGTGATGCGCGCCGGCGATTTCCGGAATGCGGCGGAGTTTTTTAGGGTAAGGTAATTTTTCAAGCATTTTAATCGTCACGACAACGTGGTTGTTGATGATTTGGCGTTCTTTTTCGGTTAATGTTCCTCGCTGGATGGTGAGATTTGTCACCTCGTCTTCGTTTAAGATCGGCTCATCTAAATTTTCAACCGTGATCCGGTTTTCGGAAATTTGCTGAATTTTAGCGATTTTTTCCGGCGCCATAAATTCGCCGCCCGTGTTCGCAGTTTTGACAAACTGATAATCTGCCTCGATTTGATGGATTCGTTCCTGTAATTCATTATCGATTTGACTGAAGTTTTTGACTATTCCGGCAGCTTTGAGTTTTTCTTCGAGGGCGGCGATCTTCGCGTCGCGTTTGAGAGTTTCGAATCGGGCTTGCACGGTATTCAGTCGATCATAAATTGTCTCAAGTTTGGTGGATTTATCAACGATGTATTCGGGCGTTGTAATTTTGCCGATATCGTGCATCCATGCGGCGATTCGCAATTCTTTGAGGTTATCGGCGTCAAATGTGACATCAGCATATTTTCCGGTGTTGACGGAATTAACTTCCTGGGCGATCATCATCGTCAGTTCGGCAACGCGTTGAATGTGGCCGGCGGTATAAGGTGATTTTTCATCGATGGCGGCGGCGATGACCTGGATGAACGACTCGAATAATTTTTCAAGGTCTTGAATTAGACGCGTATTGGTGATGGAAACTGCCGCCTGTGAAGCGAGCGAAACGATGATTTCTTCTGCGGCGCGCGAAAAGGGAATGACTTCGCCTGAGAGATGATCAACAGCGTTAAGAATCTGCACGACACCGATGATCAAGTTTTCATGGTTTCGCATCGGAACGACGAGCATGGATTTGGAGCGATAACCGGTTTTATTGTCAAAAGCGCGCGTTCCGGTAAAATCGAATCCTTTCACGTCATATACGTCAGGAATATTGACGCTTTGTCCTGTTAATGCGACATGCGCGCTGACCATCGCGTGATTTGGCGTGCCGTTTTCGAGGTAGAGCTTTACCGGATACCAATTGATCGGATTCGCTGATGTCCCGCCCATGCTGATTTTCAGCGAGTTCGTTTTGACAATCTCGAACCGAAGCGTTTTTTGATCGTCATTCACCATATAAAGCGTTCCGCCATCGGCATTGGTGAATAGCATGGCTTGTTCGAGAATCATCTGAAGAAGTTTTGGAAGGTCATGCTCGGCGGAAAGTGCCGCGCCGATTTTTGACAAGTTCCGAACTGTCTCGCAGAGTTGACCGACATAGGAATGGATTTCCTCCGGACTGGCCTTCATTGCTTCGGAAAGGTGCGGATTGTCAAAGAATTCGTTAATTGGGTCGATCATTTCACGGTTATTTTCTTTGTTTATCATAGGTTTTTGCCTGGTTGAAATTTATCAATGTAACGTCTTAGGTATTTCGTACATCTGAAGTCTCTCTTTTCGGTCAATAACCAAATAACGATCATGGCAGTGATAACCGACATCAGTAAAGCAATTGCTCGCGCCTGAGCCGAACCAGATTGAATGAGTTCAATGATGGTTTGAATGACGCATAACCCGATTCCGGTATAAAAGTAGGATGGGATATTATCTCGGAGAAAATAGATGACGCCGAACGAAATCCAAATGATGATTAGTCCAATTGAAAGCGCATTGGCCATATATCCCGTCAATGTCCGAATTCCTGTCGGTTGAAAAATAAGCGCCAACACAGTTATCGCTAAAATCCGGTAAATCGGTTTTGATAGGCCATTTTTCAGTAGCCAGACAGCGATAGCCAGAAATCCACCCAGCGCAATTCCCCGGATGATTGGTGAAACGACGACAGAGATGAAAGGCAGAGAATAGGATAAATATTGTGGAATCGAAAAAGTCGAAGCGAATTCCTGAGGCACAAAGTTCGCAATGAGCCAGTAGCGAATTTTAATGGCGCCAAGAATTCCCGCGATCATGACGATTGCCCCCAAAACCGCATCTTCAGAATTCAAAATGCGCTGTTCTCTGTTAAACGATTTGCCGGCGGTCGAATATAAGACAAGAAATGAAACCATTACGAGAATTAATCCGCCTCCGAGACCCATGGCTTTAAAAATGGAAATGACGGTATAGGCTACTTTCCACACACCAAACGACCAGCTGGTATCGTAATCGAGAACAGCATAACGTAAAGAAGTTATCTGATTGATAAAAATCGCCGTTACAAGAATTGTCGTGACGATAAGAGGCGTTTTCCAGCGAATTCTGAAATGATCGATTTTTTTCAAAATGACGGAAACCGCCGCAAAAAAGGCGCCGACGCCGGTCAGTATCATGAGCCAAAGCCGGACAGTTTGTCCCGTTGTTTGTTGCGTTTCGGTGCGTACCCATTCTTCGGGAAGTTTATACAGAATTTCGAAAGTCGAAACATCATCGCCTTTAATCACGCATTTAAGCCGAAGGTGCGCATTTTCGACATCAGCGGGGTGATCTTTATTGGATTCCCAGACAAAAGTGAAGTCTGTTCGATTCTTCAATTTCTTGGATGAAGACTCGATGAGATGGAAATCGCCCAGTTGGTAATCTTGCTGAGTCAGATATTCTTCGGCTCGGAGCCTCGCATTTTCCTGACTAAGCGAAAAATCGGACGCATTTTCATCCAACGCATGATCAAAACCGACGACCGCGTTGTCCATTGGATGGATATAAATCCGGTATTCCTCTTTTTGAAGCGGTTTAAAAAAGCGAATGCTCCAAACGGATGTGCTTTTTAAGTTTTGGACAAGAATCGCGTTCAGCTTTTGGGTGGAAGATTTTTCCAGAATATACTGACCTTGTAGCGATTCGTAGTAACTTTCCAAACCAATAGCGTATCGAAAACTTTCGGGATCGACGCCGCGTTTCGTTAAGAAATATTTTGCGGTGTTGACGGCTTCGGCGGGTGAAACCGAATAACGATAAAACTCGCCGATGCGCTCGACTGGCAGAAAAAGAACCAAAACGAACAGGAAGACAAGAATCAGGCCGGTTTTTTTCCGCCTAACGGATAAAGATTCGTAGATATATTCCGGCAAATGAATTTCAATACTAACCGGTTTGAGGTGTTCGGGATTTTGTGACTCATTCAGCAAAGGCGCAATGTCCGAAAAACTGCGATGGCGAACATAAGAGATCAGGTTATAGATTAGCGGAATGAGAATGATGAACGCGGAGGCGATCGCAGTGGTGATCAAGTACGGATCGCTTGTCTTAATCAGTATGAATGATGTGTAAAGCGCATCAACCGTGTAGTGCCAGATCAGGACGGTCAGAATGTCGAATTTAAGGAAAATGATTCCGATGAAAACCCCAAACAATCCGACTTCAAATCCCCGAATCCAGAAAGGTTGGTTAGGATAATTGGCATGTGCGAAGCCCCAGATCACCGCCGGAATGAAAACGGCTAACGTCCGGGATTTCAGAATTTTCTCAAAGAACGGGATCGAGAACATTCGGAATGAGAATTCCTCAGTTACGGCAGGGAGGAAGCCCGTTAACAGTACGAAAAACCACGGGAAAACGGTGTTCAGGACATCCGAATAGGAAATATCGGCAGGTGCCCAGACGCCATGATTCCGACCGATCAGATAGAAAATCGTCTGAAACGCCATAAAAACGATGGCAAGCGAAATGCCAACAATGGTACTCATCAGGAATGATTTACTCCGAATTCCCGTGAGACTAAAAGTGCCGGTCAGCGTAAGTTTTTTGGGGTAGCGACTTCTGTAAAACGCTTCTCCGGCGCCCGTCACAATGAGGACGAGGATTCCATAAAATATTGCCTGAAGGAAAGCTTTCAGGATGATTGATCCATAAAAATTGCTCAGCGTTTGATTGGTGTCGAACTGAAACATTAAAACCGGGATTTCATTCAGGACGGAAAATAACTGAAGTACAAAGGCAATCCCTCCGAAAATGAGAGCGGTTTTTAGTCGAAGATTCTTTCGTGATAACTGTTGGAAAAATACGACAAGCGCCGCGATGAGAATCAGTATGTAAAAGAAAAACGCGGCGGTGGATGTGGTCGTATTCAGAGAGCGTAGATGCTGATAGTCGCGCGTCCATTGCTCGGCAACTTTTAGATATTTATGGAACTCGCCGATTTGATTTCCCTGAACCGTGACGTCGAGACGATAGGTTGCGTCATGGATTTCAACGCCTCTTTTTTTGTAAGTGAAGACGTAATCGATGCGGTTCGGCTTGACTTGTGTTTTTTCTTCGAGGAATTCCCATCGGTTCAGATCGATTTTTAGAATATCTGTCAAAAATCGGTTAGATTTCCGTTTGGCTTGATCGATTGAAATACTCGGCGAAGTGGCTTCTTCCGGGATTGTATGCTCGAAAAGCGTGACGCTTCCGTCGGGAGAAACGTTGACTTTCAACTCCTCTTTGGATAGCGGTTTGAACCATCGGTTTGACCAACGCCAGATTTTGAAATCTTCATTGAGCAGACTTCTCGACTCTTCAATGCCGACCTCTTTTTCCAGAAAGGTCTTAGACTGATCGTCGTAGTCAAACGCGACGGCGTGATGATAATCTGAAACCGAAATGTTCATCCGCCGCAGGAATTGTTCCGCGACCTGCCGCGATTCTTTTCTGTCCACGTCGAAGCGAATGGTCTGCTCGGGAAATGCCTTTCCGTAATTTTTGTATTCAAAAAATCCAGCACCGATCAAGCAGAAAAGACTGATGAAAAGGAGAATTCGATTTTTAGGGTTAAGATGCTGTTCCATGATTCGTTTACTTTAGTTTCATAATATTGCTGAATAAAATAATTGGAATTTCGATAAAAACAAAAGACTCCGTTGAACAACGGAGTCTTTGAACATTTTTAAAAAAGAAAATAGTCGGTATAGAAAGAGGATTAGCCTTTTCTTCCGCGAGCCATTTTCGCACGGGAAACGTCGCCGACTTTGTCCACGAAATAGAGATAACCTTTCTCTCTTTTCACGCCACATTTAGCCATAACGACTGCGCCGCCACCTTTTTCACCGCCGCGAGCCATTTTCGAACGAGCCACATCTCCATTCTTGTCAAGGTAGTAAAGGTAACCCTTTTCCTTCTTGACGCCACAATTTTTAACTTTTTCTGCCATGATAAAACCTCCTTGTTGATTAACTGCAGACTTCATTCATTGTCTAAATGTTAATAGACAAAATTATAAATGTCAAGAGTTTCTTCCGTCGGAACGAAAAATATTTTCAGATATAGGCTGGTTATTCATGTGTTTTGGATTTATTAACGTATTAAAAACAAGTCTTTTCATGTCTCATTTTTCAGATTATGGCTTTGACGACGTCGTCGAAAAACCGTTTATGGTCGCGAATCTTGCTCGGGCATTGAAAAATGTTCTGAAAAAAGAATTAAAGAAATGATCGTAAAACAAGTGCTTTTATTCTTGGACGCCATAGTGTTGGCTGACGATTCGTTCGGTTTCCATGGCGATGACCAATTCCTCATTGGTTGGAATTACCATGACGCGGACGCGGGATTTTTCCGAACTGATTGTGCTTTCCGTTGAACGAATCGTACGGTTTTTAGCCTCATCCAATTCGATTCCTAACTGATCCAGGTTTTTCATCGATTGACTTCGGACGATATGTGAATTTTCGCCGATTCCTCCGGTAAAAACGATAATGTCAACACCATTCAAAACGCCAATATAAGAGGCGATATATTTTTTAATTCGGTAACAGAGAACGTTCAACGCTAACTGAGCCTGATAATTACCTGCTTCGGCGGCGGCTTCGATTTCACGCATATCGCTGGTGAGACCGGAGATGCCCTGAATGCCGCACTGTTTATTGAAAAATGAACTCGCTTCCTCGAGTGTAAAGTTTTCACGCGAGGCGATGGCGAAAATCAGCCCCGGATCGATGTCGCCGCATCGTGTACCCATGACAACGCCTTCCAGCGGAGTAAATCCCATCGACGTATCCACGGAAATTCCGCCGTTAATGGCGGCGATACTGCTTCCGTTTCCGAGATGACAGGTGATGATTTTTAGATCGCGGTAATTTTTGCCAACGATTTCGGCGGCGCGTCTGGAAACGGAAGAATGAGACGATCCGTGAAATCCGTACCGGCGAATTCCCTGCTGTTTGTAGTATTTATAGGGAATTCCGTAAATGAAAGCATAGTCCGGCATGGCGTTATGAAAAGTCGTATCGAAAACGCCGACGTTCGGTGTATTAGGCAGATTTTCCAACGCGGCTTCGATTCCTTTGATGTTTGGCGGATTATGAAGCGGTGCATATTCGATACATTCGTATAGTTTGTCACGAACCTCGTTGTTGATTAAAACGGATTCCTTGAATTTTTCTCCGGCGTGAACCAGACGGTGCCCGACTGCGTCGATTTCGTTCAAATTGCCGATGACGCCATACTCAGAATCAACGAGTATTCTCAGAATCGCTTCGATGGCTGTCTGGTGGTTGGTAATATTATTGGAGATTTTCGTTTTATGTCCATCGGCGCGCGTATGCGACATGCAAGTTCCGCTGATACCGATGCGTTCAACGAGTCCGCGGCAGAGCACTTGTTGGGTGTGTGTATCGATCATCTGATATTTGACCGATGAACTTCCGGAATTGATTGTCAAAACTTTCATTTGTGACCTTTAAAGGCAGTTAAATTTGTTAAAACGGATGAGAAATAAAATTTGCGAAATCGCTCGAATCAAAAACGGGGGATTTTAAGGATTTTTAATCGCATTTCAAACGGTAACTTTCTGTGTCTGAAAATTCAAAAGTCTCTTTAAAAGTAGTATGTAAGGTTCGACCTTTCAACTTAATTGGAAGTTGGGTTGCGGAATTTTTGCTTGATTTTTAGACGAGAGGCGAATATATTCCATGTAGAATTGGAACAATGTAAAAATATGAAAAGACCTGGATACGAATTATGAAAGTAAAAAGCCTCTTCCATTTCGTCTTAGCCGGAATCATTTTTTTAATGCTTTCCGCCTCGAGTTGGTCTCAGATACGCGAACCGGATATATTTCCATTTGCCCAAAATAACACGATTTTAACGAAAACGGCCGGTGTTTTTAACTTTGACAACGACGACTTTTTCGATATAATCGGCATCGCGTCGCAAATCGATGCTAAGGGTAATCAGGTGCCGCGTTCGACTTATCTTGTGCATCTTGAGTCGACGGTTTCTGGAGATTTGAATATACTATGGAAATTCGCGATTCCCGAAAATCTGAACGGTGATTTTACCGATATCGTCGTGAGCGATTTAGATGGCGACGGTTCTCCAGAAATATCAGCGGTCATCAGTATTTCGGAAATCATTTCAGGAAAAAGTCCGGGGTCGTTACTCATTTTCAAATACGCTGATGGTTTTGCCAAAGAACCGACTGCAATTATAAATATTGCAGAAAACCAGTCCGTGCGCCCGCGACCACTTTTTATCGATGCAGGCGATATGAACGGTGACCAGAAAAGCGACCTTATCGTTTCGTCTGTCGGACCATGCAGGGGTATCACAATCATCGGTTTCAACGGTCAGGTTTCGCAAAATAATGTGCAAGTTATATTTCAATCTTCCAGTCTGAAAGTTCTACTCGGCTTTTTGCAATTCCGCGCCGTTTCGACGGAGTTGGACACGTTCCCCGGAGAAGATTTGCTGATATTCGGTGGCAAGAAAGATCTCGAAGTTGAAGTTTATCGTTATGATTTCAGATCGGCGCCGGATTATTCTTACACGTTCATGAACATTGATCGAAGTGAAGTTGATCTTTCAAAGATTGTATGGGGCGATCTGGACGGAGATGGTTTTGACGAAGTGCTCATTCCGTTAAAAAACGGCGGCGCGCAGTTGCTGTACGTAGAAGATGATGTGCTCAAAGCCAATCTCCTTTTTCCGAAGGAATTCAAATTGACAACTGCCGCCATCATGGATCTAAACTCCAATGGACTCGATCAGATTCTGTTTCAGCAATTTCCGAAGTCTGGAATGAATGAGTTCGAGTTTAATGTTTCGGGTTCAGTCACCGATTTGGCTTCCTATGATGCTAAAAATATTTCCGATCCACAGGTTAACGACGTGCGTTACCTGACAATTGTGCCGGTTTTGTCTTCGGCGGGAAAAGCGACCGGTTCGATCGTCGTTCCCTACATTCATCCGAATTTGAATCAGCACGGTTTGTTCTACTGGGCGATCAAAGATTTGTCGCCGATTGCCGAAACTGGAATCGTTGACGAAGTACTGGGTGAGATCGATTTTGTTCTCGCGAAAAAAGACACCTCTGCTCAAGTGCTAATTACCACTCCGGTCTCGGAAGCAGAGCGATTGACGATTAAATTTCAAGGTATTGAGGGTGAAGAAATCGGTCTCGCGCCGTTGCCGAATCGGGGCAGTACATCTATGGCTGTTCAACGGAAAGAAACAGTCAAGCCGGACTTTGTCGTTCACCCCGGCGAAGTGGTTCAAAACACGATCACGATTTCGGGTTTATCGCTCAGTGATGTTACCGATCTGACTATGAATATCCAAATGCCGCTGGGAATGAAATTCGACCTTGGAAACCGCGCTTTCACATGGGTTCCTGCCGATTCACAATTGGGCTTGCATAAGATTTCCGCACAATTCTCGTGGGGAAGTAAAAAAGTCAGCCAAAGTTTCACCGTTTACGTCAACGCAAAACCGATGATCACGGCAGCGCTTCCGATCCGGGAAATTGTTCAGATTGGCGAGACGTTTCGCAGTAAAATCGAATCGAAGGACGACAATACGAACGCACAATTAACCTTGCGGTTTATTTCAAGTCCTGCCGGCGCCATCATCAATCAGGACGGCGAAATCGTTTGGAAACCGTCGTTCGATCAGGCAGACTGGTATGATTTTGCCGTTGAAGTTTCGGACGGTTACGATGCCGCGCGAATGGATTTTGCGTTATTCATCAATCATCCTGTCAGCATTGAATCAGTCGCCCCGAATATGACCGCCATTGGAAAGCCATATTCCTATCAGCCGACGATCAAGGATAACAACAAAGGATTTTTTATTCCGTGGTATAGCGTTTCGCCGCGCATTACGGATTGGAAAACGACGGGAATTTATGAAACAGCGATTTTGGATGACGCCGTTCGAGGAAATTTGAGCAAACTGATCGTGCGTTACAAAAAGTCTTTTCTGGCGGAATCGGCTCCGAATAAATCTGCATCCGGTTCTATTCTCGATGTGTTTGAAGATCAGAATAAATTGGTATTCGTTTTTCAAATTGCTTTAGGAAAAACGCCGACAGCCGCCGAGATTATCGGTTCTTTCTTCAATGCGTTGAACATGAGTACCCCCAAATATGCGCCGCCGGTTCGTCGATGCTGGTACACTTTCACGATGAAGGAATCGCCAAACGGACTAAAAATGAATGACCAAGGACTTATCGATTGGAAACCCGCCAAATACCAGTTCGATTTTCAGTCGCTTTCTTATTCCGTCTCCGATGGATATTTCTCGGCAGAAGAAAACGCTCAGATTTATGTGAATTATCCGCCCAATATCATTTCGACGCCCGATACAATCGCTTATGTCAACGGTTTATGGCAGTATGAAACGAAAGTAACCGATCTGAATACCGACGCTAAATTAACGTATGAATTGATTAAAGCTCCGGATGGAATGGTTATTTCGCCGCAGGGCGTAATTTCGTGGCGTCCGACGGAAGTGCAAATCAATCGGCATTCTTTTTCGATCCGCGTCTCGGACGGTATCGCGAAAGACATTCAGAAAGCGACCATCTTCGTCAATATTAAACCGCGAATTCTGTCTGTTCCCAAACCGGTCGCGTTAACCGGAATGAAATATGAATATTTGCTGGAAGCGGAAGATCCGAATGGCGACGCGATGGTTTTTAAAGCCATTCGACTTCCCAAGACGGCAACTTTCGATCCGGATTCGCGCATGCTGGTATGGACACCGAAAAAGACGCAAAAAGGCGTCAACGACGTAGTCTTAGAGATTGTAGATTCGCACGGGTGGAGCACATTGCAGGAATTTCAGATACACGTTTTTCAGAATCCATCTGGGCGGAAATTCTCCTTTTTCTGGAACGGCATATCCATCGCCGCTCTCATCGGAGTCATCTATCTGATTATCTGATTACTCGCTAATAGAAAAAGTAGCGGATATTATTTATTTTTCGGCGTCGGGATTCGACTGAGAATTTCCGATGCCACTTCATTTATATCCAGACCGATTTCGAGAATGAGCAGGTTGGGAATTTTCGGCGAAACCGAAGTAAGGTTGACTGCGTCTTTTTCGGTGGTGATCAGGTAGTCGCAACGTTCACGATGAAATTGGTCGAGCAGAGCGGCGATTGTCCGGGATTGATACCGAAAATGATCGCCAAACGATCTCTGAATCGTGACTTTCGGATGAAAACTGTCAATCGTTTGGAAAAACTGTTCAGGGTTGCCAATTCCGCAGAAAGCCAGAACGGTTTTGTTGTTGAGATTGAGGTGATCGACTTCTGAGCGATTGTTGAATCGATAGATTTTCTCAATAGTCAGAGGCGCGGTGAATTGAGGAACGTTCGGCGCGATCTTTCGAAGAAAGTTGTGCGAACTTTCCGGCACATTTTGATTTTTTGTAAAAACCAGCATCGAAGCGCGTCGAATGCCACTCATTTTTTCCCGAAGACGTCCGGCGGGAATGACCGCAGATCTTTGTGGCACGTCGAATCCATCCCATAAAACGATGTCCAAATCCCGATGAAGATGCCGGTGCTGGAACGCATCGTCTGCAACCAGAACGGAACAGGAAAATTGCCGAACAGCGGTTTCTGCGGCTTTGACGCGATCCGCATCCACAATGACAACAGCGCCGGGGCATTTTTGTGCAATTAAAAATGGTTCGTCTCCGGAAAAATCCGGATTCATCGATGATTTTTCCGTTGGTGCGACGATTTCCTGCATTTTGCTTTTACGTCCATAACCGCGGGATATAACACCAACCCGGTGCCCGTTTTTTGTTAGCAATTGTGTCAACGCGATGACAAATGGCGTCTTTCCCGTTCCGCCAGCAGTGATATTTCCAACTGAAATAACGGAAACCGAAAACGCAGTCGCGTGGGGAATTTCCCGATCGAACATCCAATTGCGGAGTGACATGACACCTGAATATATAAGAGAGAACGGGTAAAACGCGATTTTTTGGACGATTCGTTGCATCTTCTCTATAATTTATCTGCTGTTGGGTAAAAATGAGAGGATTGCTTCCGCCGCCTGGGCTGACGCGCCCGGTTTTCCCATCCGCTCTGACACTTCCTGCAGGGAATGGCGCATGGCATTTCGGTAGTCAATGTCGGCTAACAATCTGTGAACCTCGATAGCGATTTTTTGGGGAGACGCCTCGGCTTGCACCAATTCCTGAATGATTCGTTTCCCTGCAACGAGATTGGCGATAGTGATTGACCATACGTGGACGAGCAATTTTCCAAGTCGATAGTTGAGCGGAGACATTTTATAGACGACAACCATAGGCGTACCGAAAAATGTTGCCTCAAGTGTAGCGGTTCCTGATGTGATAATCAGAACATCTGCGTTCCGCATTAATTCTTCGTTTTTACCGGAAATCCACTCGATTTGGTCGTCTGGGAACCGCTCGCGTAGTGGTTGGCTTTGAATCTGCGGTGCAACGGAAACCGATGCGATGAGGTTTGGATAAATTTGGCGTAATTGGCGAACGGCGTCGATCATAGTAGGTAAAAGTCGTTCGACTTCCTGCTTTCGACTGCCCGGAAAAAGGTTGATACGGATTGGATCAGTTATGTTGTAAGGTTCGGTTTCATTGATAATCGGTTCCGTTGAGATTTTTATCCGGTCGAGAAGCGGATGTCCGACAAATTTTGCGGAAACATGATGTGCCCGATACCAATCTTCTTCGAATGGCAAAATACAAAGGACTTGCTTCGTATACTTCCGGATGATTTTGACACGCGACTGATGCCAAGCCCAAACTGTTGGGCTGATGTAATAAACGACGGGAATGCCGAGTTTGGCGGCGGCTTTCGCCAATTTGAGGTTGAAACCGGGATAATCGACAAGAACGACTAAATCCGGTTGCGTTTCCCGAAGGTGGCGAACGGTTTGTCTGAACAAATTTAGAATAAAAGGCAAATGTTTGACGACTTCCGTAAATCCCATGAATGAAGTGTCGCGGATGTGAAATAAAAGTTTCGCACCGGCGTTAGCCATATTGTCTCCACCAATGGCGGAAATGTTAATATCTGGGCGTCGACGAATAATCTCGGAAATAACCAGACCGGCGTGCATGTCGCCTGACAGTTCACCGGCAGATATGAAAATTTTTGGCATATCAGACAAACAAGAAATGTTTGAGAACGACCGCGAGCAGAAAAACGCCGAAAACCATCAGCGTCGTTTTTTCGGTTTTCAGCACTTTTTTCCAGGTGAGGAATTTGATGTCCTGATGTTTTTTCCATGGTTTGGAACGCGGGAAAAGTCGAGGCACGTTGGCGCAATATTCACGATAGGTGTTTCCAAAAATGTCTCTTAATGTTTCCTCTTCCAGAGATATGATCAGGGTATATTGTGTGATAAAAAATGCCATTCCGAAGACGAGCAATTGCACCAGCCATTCACCGCCCGCAAAGAGCGTCATTCCGGTATAAATCAAAATATTCCCGAGGTACAGCGGGTTTCGCACATACGAAAAAAATCCCCACGTACAGAGTTCCTTGGCGCCGACGTTGCGAGTCCGGGTTCTACCGCCCGCCGCGCGTACGCCGTTCACCCGAATCCACTCGCCGGTCAGAGCGAAAATGCCTCCGACGAACATTGACCAAAACTGTAAATCAGATTGAAAAATGAGAATCAGTACGAAAGGAATCGGCGTAAAACCGCGAGAGCGAAAGAAAAATTTCCGAACATCCATTATTTAAAACTCCTTAAGGTTGATTGAATTTTTTGTTCAATCTTCAGCGCGATGTCAAGCGCTTTTCGGCCGTCTTTGCCTGTCACTAATGGCGGCGTTCCGTTTTGGATTGCGGAGACAAAAGCGGTAAGTTCGTCGAAAAGCGCATTGGATTTCTCTGGCGTAAATTTTGTGCGGAAGATAGTTTTTAAAATATTGCCGGATGCGTCAGTAATGGGAGCCGAAGTCGTATCAGGTGGAATAGTATTGAAATTGTCCGCCTGCCAGCAAATTTCAGAGAATTTGTTCAGAAAATCCACCGTGATAAGGGTTTTATCCTGAAAGATTTGCATTTTCCGGGCAGATTCGTCCGAGATGCGGCTGGCTGTCAGAATTGCGATACAACCGTTTTTAAACTGAATCTGAGCGTTGGCAATGTCGATGCTTTTAGTTAAAAAAGAAGCGCCTGAAGCGTGGATCGATCTGGTGGGTGAATCGACGAGCGACAGAGCGATATCAATGTCGTGAATCATCAGGTCTAAAACGACCGAAACATCTGTGCCGCGCGGATTGAAGGGTGAAAGCCTGTGCGATTCAATGAACAGTGGTCGAATCGAGTAACTTTTTAAAGCCGTGAAAGCCGGATTAAATCGCTCGATATGACCGACCTGTACGATGAGGTTTTTCATTTGGGCGTTTTGGATCACCTCGTCTGCTTGTTCGACTGTTAGCATAAATGGTTTTTCGCAAAAAATGTGAACGCCTTTACGAATGGCGGCAAGTGCGGTTTCATAGTGAAAAATGGTTGGGACGACGATCGAAACTGCGTCGATTTCCTGGAGCAGTTGTGCTATAGATGAAAATGAAGCGGCTCCGGTTTCGCTGGCGGCAAGTCTCGATCTCGTCGGATCGGCATCGTAAAAGCCAATCAATTTTGCATCAGGTATATTTTGGATGTTTTGGAGATGCCATTTACCGAGATGTCCGGCGCCGATGACGCCCATTCTGATCATTTTTCTATCCTATGCTATCAATTTGAAACAGGTAAAAATCTCTAAATGATAAAGAAATGGACTCGGATAACAAAGTGAAAATTTTAATTTTTCTTGTTTTTACTTGTCCGTTTGAACAAATTCTCATGCGTTGAAAATTGAAAAATTGATAAAGAAGGGAGAAACAGGTTGAAAATCGTCAGGTCTTCTTCAGTCTTAAGTTCATTGTTGTTTAGGGTTCTTTTATTCGTTGTTTGGACGACGCTGGTTTCCGCTCAATCGTCGAATGGTCAAGTCGATTCGACAGTCATTATTCACTGGAATGATTTTCATAGTTCGAATATACCTTTTGAACCGACATACGGCGTTCCGAAAGGAACTTACGTCGGCGGTTATGCCAACGTCGCCGGCTATATCGATTCGCTAAGGCGGGTTTATCCGGGTGCGTTAACCTTAAATGCCGGCGACGAATTTCAAGGCTCGCCCGTTTCTTCGCTGACCAAAGGTATGTCCCAGATTTTGATACTCAACCGCATCATTCCGACTGCGATGACGATTGGAAATCATGAGTTCGATTACGGTCCGGTGAACCTGAGAAATGCCATATCGGCGGCAAAATTTCCGCTCATTTCATGCAATTTGTATGATTCTACGAAGAAAGGATTGCTCACCGAGCCGTATATCATCGTTCAGTCGGGAAATTTGAAAATTGCGGTCATCGGTTTTGTACTGAAAGCCTTGAAGCAAAGCACACTTCCAGAAAGTGTCAGCGGAATCGGCGTGCTCGATCCCGCTACGGAAGTGATGAAATATGTCCGCGAACTGAATGATCGGACCGATTTGATCGTCGTACTGAGCCATAATGGTTACGATTACGATTCGTTGATCGCGAAGGAACTTTCCGAGGTGGATTTAATTATCGGAGGGCATTCGCACACAACGATCCGAAAACCAGTCGTCGTTAACAACATTCTGATCTGTCAGGCTGGGTCGAATGGTCGGTATGTCGGTTTGTTGAATGCGAAAGTGGACAAAGCCCGAAAAAGCATCGTCTCTTATGATTACCAACTGATTGAAACACGACTCGGTGGTGTAACAACTTCTCCGGCGGTAGCGCATGTTGTGGATTCTTTGGAATCGAATATACGCGCGGAAATAGACCGCATTATTGGGGATTTGAAAGTCTCTTGGAAACGTAACGATCGTGGCGAATCGAATATCGGTAGTTGGATCTGTGATGTTACCCGCGACTATTTCAAGACGGATATTGCAATGATGAACAGCGGTGGTATTCGCAAAGGATTGAATGCCGGACCCATTGCGGTTCGTGACTTGTGGGAAATTTCTCCATTTGACAATTCCGTCGAAATCATCAGCCTGACCGGTGAACAACTCACGAAACTTCTTCAATGGCGCATCAAGAATCCGCGAGATTTTATTCAGGTTTCAGGATTGCGATACGTATATAACAGCCAGAAAAAGCTTCTGATTTCAGCGGAAGTAAACAGGAAGCCGATTGATCCGACGAAAATTTATACGATTGCGACCAACAACTTCATCATTGGACAATTCGAGCGATTTTTTGGATTAAAGCCGGATGATGTGAACATTCGTCATACGCCGATTATCGGACGCGATATTTTGATCGAAGCCGTCCAAAATAAACCGGTTATCCAATATGAAATTGACGGGAGAATTGTCAATCAAGCCGGAACGAACTGAATCATTATATAGTAGTGGTGGACTACGAAAAAAATTGCATTTCTCCTTGTGAGTGTTGTAATGTTCGCGACGGCGCTTATTGCGCAAAATATTCAGTTGAATTATGATTTGCGGCGCGAGTGTTTTACAACAACGGTGGAAATTTTCAAACCGGATAAACTCGGTTCGTTATTCACATTTATAGATTTCAATTACGAAAACCAAGGAGACGTACAGAATGCGTCGATGAGCTACTGGGAAATTGCGCGATATTTTACAATTCCGGCCGTTCCAAAACTCGCGGCGACGATTCAGTACAACGATGGTCTAACGAACGAATATTCGTTCAATCCGGTTTGGTTGGGTGGCGTTCAATATGTCGTAGGCGGGAAGAAATTCAGCCTGCTGGTCGATTTTCTGATCCGAAAAGAATTCAATACCCAAGGATTGACTTTTCAGTTGACGACCGTCTGGTTTTATAATTTTAAAAAAGTCGAAATCTCCGGTTTTATCGATGTCTGGAATACCGGTTCGGAAGGTTTTCCATCGAAAAAGATTGTCTTCCTCAGCGAACCGCAATTCTGGTATAAGATCACGAATAATATTTTGATCGGCGGTGAGATCGAAATCAGCCGGAATTTCAACGGCGGCTATACGAAGAAAGATGCCTTCGAGGCTGATAGATTATTCATTCTGCCAACGCTTGGCGTCAAATGGTATTTATAATCGAGGCGTCATCCAACGGGCAAGTAAGCCCCCCAATTTTTTAATAGAGATTTTTCTGAAAGTTAATGACACGAATGGCGGAAAAGGTTTTATATAAACTTTTCTCCTGATAGAAATCGAAGTATGCAAATCGGTCTATTTTGGATTTGTAGAGTATTTGAGTGCAGTATATTCTGGAGACATTTCAAAATATCAATCAGTCAAAAACACATCAAGTAAGATGAGAGGAAACGTTACCTAATATGAATAGCGAATTGGCAATTGTGTCTTGACGCCGATTCGGATTTTAAGATATAAATATTTTGAGATTTGTGCTGATAGTTGACTTTCAGTAAGTAAATTCATTAAATTTAACGGCTTTTTTAAGAGTGAGAATATCGACCTTCGGGGGACGCGACTCTCGAATTCGGCATCCCTTATAGGAGCGATTCATGGTGGGTGTAGCTCAGTTTGGTAGAGCGGCAGGTTGTGGCCCTGTTGGCCGCGGGTTCAACTCCCGTCACTCACCCGTTTTTTATGGCGCTATCGTCTAGTGGTTAGGACATCACGCTTTCAATGTGGTAACCGGAGTTCAATTCTCCGTAGCGCTACAAATCCGTAAAATCATTTCAAATCGTTTAAATTTGCACAGATTTTCAACATTTCTGTGGCTTAGTAGTCCTAATATTGTGAATTAATAGTTGAAAAAATTAGAAAAAGAGTGTATTATCTCGAAGAAATGAATATTAGCCGTTTATGTATAAGCGAGTCTGTCAACAACCCGAAGGAATCATGAATCCCGTCCATTTTCCGGAATCTCAACGCGCCCCTCAAGTCATTTCCATTTTTCTTCACCCGTTCGTCATGGTGATTTTGACTTTCGGAATTGTTTTATTTTCAAGTCAGCCAGTTTCGAGTTGGACCTGGATTTACTTCGGAATCATTATCATCTCGACGGTGCTTCTGCCATTCATTCAGGTCGTTTGGATGAAGAAAAAGGGAAAGACCGCGAGTCTGGACATTCCGGAACGCGAACGGCGCTCAATACCTTTCATCCAGGGTGTATTGAACTATTTTCTCGCACTGGTTGCGCTTTGGTTCTTCGAAGCACCGAAGCCGATTTTAATTTTAATGTGGGTGTATCTGTTCAATACACTAATCGCCATTATCATCACCTATTATTGGAAAGTCAGCGTTCATGGTATGGCGATTGGCGGGCCGGTCGCTTGTCTGGGTTATCTCATATCTCCATACATTTACTGGTTTCTTTTGTTGCTACCGTTAATCACATATTCCCGCGTTTCCTTGAAGGCGCATACGCCCATGCAGGTCATCACGGGTTTTGTTCTGGGATTTGTTTTAACTTTAATTCAATTTAAAATGATGATGCCACTATGAAAAAAGACGGAATTCTGGCAGTAATTTTAGGAGGCGGCAAAGGAACGCGCCTTTATCCGTTGACTAAGTACCGCGCCAAACCGGCTGTTCCGTTCGGCGGGAAGTTCAGGATTATCGATGTTGCGATTAGTAACTGTCTTAACAGTCATATCAATAGCATTTTTATTCTGACGCAATTTAATACGCATTCGTTGCACAGGCATATTTATAGCACTTATCGTCTGGGGCATTTTTACGGTGGATTCGTCGATATTCTGGCGGCGCAACAGACATTGGAACATACCGAGTGGTATCAGGGAACGGCGGATGCGGTGCGACAAAATATTTCCTACATTGTCGAAGAAAATACGAAATACACAATCATCCTTTCCGGAGATCATTTATATCGTATGGATTATCGTGAATTTTTGAATACCCATATTGAAAGCGGTGCCGATTTTACGATTTCGGTCAAACCGGTCACGTCTCAGGACGCGAGCGATTTTGGTATTCTTCAGACGGATGAAGGCAATCGCATCCTGAGATTTATCGAGAAACCAAAAGGCGATGCACTGGAGTCATTCAGGTCACCGGGCTTGCCGAAGGAAACACCTTTTTTGGCATCAATGGGGATTTACATTTTCAATACGGAAACGTTGCTGAAGATTCTCGAAGAAAATCCGAGCGATGACTTTGGCAGGCATATCATTCCGGCTTCAATCGGGAATTATCGTGCCCAAGCGCATCTGTTCGACGGTTACTGGAAGGACATTGGAACGATGGATTCCTTCTTTCAGGCGAATCTGGAGATGGCGTTGCCAAATCCGCCGTTTGATTTGTATAACGAAGCGGCGCCGATCTACACGCATGCCCGCGCCCTTCCTTGCTCCCGCGTTGAGAATTGCAATCTTTACTGTACGCTTATCGGTGAAGGAAGTATTCTCCGAGACAGTGAAATTCGTCAGGCGGTGATCGGAATTCGCACCCGAATTGCCTCCGGTAGCCATATTGAAAACTGCGTCATCATGGGTGCTGATTATTACAGATTCGAATCTTCAAGTACCTTGCCGCCGATCGGAATTGGCGAGAATTGTATCATTCGGAACGCTATTATTGATAAAAACGCGCGCATCGGCAAAAACGTTCGCATCATCAATGAAAAAAATGTCCGGGAAGCGGAATTTCCGACCTATTCCATCCGCGACGGAATCGTCGTAATTCCTAAGAATTCAGTCATTCCCGACGGCACGGTAATATAGACAAGGATAAATAAGGAAAGAGTTCATGGCAAAAGTCTTCAACCCCAAACAGACTGTCCTTTTTCCAGAACTTTTCGAGGATGCTTTTTTGCCTTCCATCACGACGCTCCCGGATTTCGATCAGGCTCTGGAAAATTTTGTCCGACTGTCCGACTTCGGTGCGCTGATCGATTTGAATTTTCACGGCATCGACAAATCTTATTCACTGCGGCTAGATGAGATTCAGATTCCACCGAAATATCTCAAAACCCACACGGAAAAACAATCTCCAGTTTTCAATCTTTTTCCAGCAGAAGTTCGCAACCAGATCAACCGCATGAAATATGATGTCCGGTCGTTTTTCGTTCACGCAAACCACCTGAAAACGAACTACGGATATTTTTTATTTCGGAATTATTTTCACAAGTGGGATATTCACAAGAAGAACAAGATTGAAGGATTGCGTGAATATTTTACAAACGAAATTGGCGAAACTGCTTATGAGGAATATTTCCGACGACTATGGCATACCGGGATCGATTGGATCAAATCCAATCTGGCGGAAATCCACCCGTATATCCTGACCATTGATCTGGATAAACAATTGCCGGACGAACGACAAAGTCTGAGAGATTCCGGAATGACGATTAATCAGCTCGAGAGAAACGATCGTGACTTGATTGTCCAGTTTCTCATCCTAAAAATGATGCATATTCCGCAGACGCTAACCGAATACACTGACGGCATCTCGATTTTGTCTATGTTCAAAACTATTCATCTAGATTATTTGAAAAACATTAAGATCGAATCGATCGAGGATATTGAGCAGTTATTCCGCTCAATCCCTCAAAATAACTTATAGAAATCGTGTTTTATACTGAGTCCAAAGATGCGGAGGAAATGGTCAGGGAGCAACTTCTTTCGCGTGATATTCAGGATCCCGTGGTTGTTTCTGCGATGCGATCCATTCCGCGCCATGCTTTCGTTAGTCCAAAATATGCCGAACTTGCCTATTCTGATCAACCGCTTCCGATAGGGTTGGGGCAGACGATTTCTCAGCCGTATGTCGTCGCGTTTATGACGCAAGCCCTTCGGCTTTCACCGGAATCGCGCGTATTGGAAATCGGTACCGGAAGCGGCTATCAGGCGGCAGTATTATCGAAAATAGCACGCGAAGTCTATACGATCGAATTTCTCGAAACTCTTGCAAAAAAAGCCGAAATCATCTTGAAAAACATCGGGGTAAAAAATGTTTTTATCCGGCGTGGCGATGGGCGTGATGGTTGGCGTGAACATGCGCCATTTTCACATATCATCGTTACGGCGGCGAGCGAAGATATTCCAGAGGAACTGATAAGACAATTGGCGATTGGTGGGAGAATGATCATTCCCGTTGGCAATCGCGACTGGACACAATATTTGGTGCTTGTTCAAAAAGAAAAAGATGGTATACGGAAAGAAAAAATTCTGCCGGTGCGTTTTGTTCCTTTAGTTAAAAACTCCTCAAAACGCCTGTCCAAAAAGAAAGGGGCAATATGAAAGAAAATCCGACCGAGATATTATCAGATTTGGTGAGTGTTCTGGAAAAAGTTGCCGGAGGTCGGTATTTTGGGGACGAATTTGTCCCATTTATGCGCGTGGGAAATCCGGAAACGATCCGACGCCTTGCGACACTTCTGGATAACCTCTGGAATCAGATCGAATCAAAGAATGATCAACTCGAAACGGCGATCATGGAACTGAAATCCGCCAGGGACAAAATGGAATCTGTCAACATACTTCTCGATTCCCGTGTCAATGAGCGCACAAAAGAACTTACTGAAGCCAATCAACGACTCGAAACAATTTCGACGATAGATGCATTAACGGAAATCCCAAACCGGCGACACTTCGAGCACCGGCTGGAGCAGGAATTTTCACGGACAAAACGTCACAACGAAAATCTATCCTGCATTATGATGGATATTGACCTGTTTAAAAATGTCAACGACACGTACGGCCATTTGTTCGGCGATGAAGTACTGAAAGCGATTGGGCGAATCTTGCGGAGTCAGTTGCGTGTTCATGATATTTATGCTCGTTACGGCGGTGAAGAGTTTGTCATTCTTTTGCCGGAATCGACACTTCATGCCGGCTTTTACGTCGCCGAAAAAATTCGTCTTGTTGTTGCTGAAACGATTGTCGCCAAAGAAAAAAATCAAGCAAAGGTAACGGTTTCACTGGGTATTGCCCAATACGACTCGAAATCGATGCCTGACAAACATTCATTGATTGATGCCGCCGATCGCGCTCTTTATGAAGCCAAGCGTACCGGTAGAAATAAGTCCGTCATTTACAATCCGGAGCGGACTTCCAAACCATCATGAGAACTTCTGAGGAATTTAAAAATATAAAAGAAATTTATTTGGAAATATATATACATCGGCGGTAAACTTCCGCTCGTGTCGCTTGTAATTGTGTCGATCATAAAAAATATCATTCCGTTTTTTCTTCTGATGGTTGTCTGTTCACAAAGTTACGGGCAAACATATCTCTGGCCATTACCGTACGGTAAACAGATCAGCGCGACATTCGGAGAACATCGGTATCGGCATTTCCACTCGGGGATAGACATTAAAACGAATCATTCAACCGGGTATCCGGTAATTGCAGTCGATGACGGATATATTTGGCGTCTGCGCGTTTCACACGTTGGATTTGGTAAAGCGGTGTATCTTAAACTTCGCGATGGCAACTTTGCAGTTTACGGACATTTAGATGAATTTTCCGAACGGCTTCTCAGTTATGTGGAAATTGAACAGCAGAGGCTGAAACGATATGCGATTGACCTTTATCCGGGCGAAAATATCATTTCTGTTCGTAAGGGTGATACGCTTGCTTTTTCCGGAAATACGGCGTCTATTTCGCCACACCTGCATTTCGAGATTCGCAACGCGCAGGAAAGACCCATGAATCCATTCAACTTCATTCCTGAGGTTGTTGATTATACAATTCCAACCATTCAGGAATTGGCGGTCGTTCCTTTGGATGTTCAATCACGAATCGACAATAGTCCGCGTCTGAAGACATTTCCCGTCTATTTTAAGGAAAAGCGGAATTTTATTGTGAAGGATACGATTCGCGTATCCGGCGGAATCGGAATCGCGCTGAAAACATTCGACACAATAAAAGGCATACCGAACAAATACGCGCCGTACGGCATTCGTATGTTGGTGAACGACAGTCTTCGATTTGCCGTTCAATATGATCTTTTTACTTTTAGCGAGACGCGAATGGTCGATCTGGATAGAGATAGTTATTTCCTTGAAAATGGCAACGGCAATTTTAATCGGCTGTGGATTCACCCCTTGGCAAAGTCGCTTCCGATCTATCGGCTTTCGCCGGGAACCGGAGTTTTAAAATTTCAACCCGGATTTCACACGATCCGGATTGAAGTGTACGATCATCGGAGAAACACGTCAACGCTAGATTTTGTCATTGAGTCGGCTCCTCAGCGAAGACTCGATCATCCAAAATTGAAATACACAAACAGCGGTTTTCAACTTACATTCGATAAACCGTCGTGGATCGCGCATAACCACTGGAGTGCGCAATGGGTGACGAAATACGGAAATCCCGTTCAGCCTGCGAAAATCGTTAGAACAGATACTGCCGGTACGCAAGTGGTTTTGACGGTTTTGAAGGGAAATATGCGAGAGAAAAATCTTCGAATCGGCATTGGCGATGAAACATTTCACGTTTTTGTCAATGTTTGGGAAGATTCAGAAGAGAGTCCGAAAATATCTTTTCAATACATCGAATATCCCGGGAGTTTCATTTGTCATCTGACATTCCGGCAGGCGCCGTGTCAATATCCCGCCTTATTTTTGCAATCGAACAATGATTTTGATCAGGTGGAACTTTATCAAGAGACGCCTGTGGATTTTACTACTGCGCCGACATCATTTGCCATGTGGAAAGATGCGCTTGCCTGCGAAATCCGGGTTCCATCGGAACCGATGACGGTTTATAGAAAACCGGTTCGTCTGAAATGCATCGAGCCGAAAATGGGCGGATCGGCGACTTCACAGGATTCGCTTTTTCAGGCGACATTCTTCCCCGGTTCCGTTTATGACACTTTGCTTTGCTGGATAGATACGGTTTCGGCGCATCCGGGAAAAAATGGAAATCAAGTTTCGAAAATCTACCGCATTTATCCTGAAACCGAGCCACTTCAGGATTCGATATCGGTCGAGTTCAAGTATCAGACATACGTGGAGAAAATTGAACAATACGGCGTTTACTCCTGGCGTGATGGAAAGTGGTTATTTTTAGGTAACCAGATTAGTGGGCGCGATGCAATCTGCGCTGATTCGAGAAAGTTGAGCGACTTTTGCTTAATGAAAGATCAGAAACCTCCCGTGATCAAAAACGTTTTTCCGGGGAATGGTGGTCGGTTTCGTTCATCGTCCGTCGATTGGCTCAAAGCGTCCGTTTCGGATGCGCTTTCGGGAATTCGTGACGACTTATCCATTCAGGTCCGGTTGGACGAGGTCCCTGTCCTTGCTGAATATTGCGGGATCAAGAAAACATTGCGTTATCAACTGCGTCAACCGTTAAAACCCGGCAGACATCAGGTTAGAATTACTGCGACAGACCGCGCGGGAAATGTTTCGACAGCGGTCAGTGAATTCACCATTATTTCCGGATAATAACCGATATGTTTATTCCAACCCGTGATTCGACGCTGAGATTAAAAAAACCGTATGTTGTGTATATTTTGATTGTGATGAATTTTTTAATATTTTTTTATCAGGCGACGTTACCGAGTGGATCTTATGCAGAGTGGTTTGGGCGGTTGGGTGTCGTTCCGGCGCATCTTTTCCAGAATGGAATTTTGGCATCCTTGATACCATTTTTTACCTCTTTATTTCTGCATGGCGGATTTGCGCATCTCGGCGGGAACATGCTCTATTTATGGATTTTCGGCGATAATATTGAAAGCACATTGGGGCATTTTAGATTTTTCATTTTCTATTTTGCGTGTGGAATCATTGCTTCGCTCACGCAGGTGATGTTCAATCCGGCGTCAGAGGCGCCGATTATCGGAGCCAGCGGAGCAATCTCTGGAATTCTCGGCGCTTATTTGATTCGGTATCCACGCGCCAAAATCCAGATACTATTTTGGGTTATTATTTTTTTTCAGCGATTTTGGATTCCGGCGGTCTACGTGCTGGGCATTTGGTTTGCGATTCAGTTGAGCAATGGACTCGGAGCGTTGACTTTTCGCCAGCAGGGCGGTGTCGCATGGTTTGCTCACATAGGAGGATTTATTAGCGGAATCGCATTGTTGTTATGGATGGAACCTTATGAAAGGAAGCGGCTATGGAAACAGTTGAATCGGAATTATTAAAAAATGCGGCGCGAGAAGCGGCGAAAGCATCGTTTTCGCCGTACTCGCATTATCCAGTCGGTGCGGCGGTGATGACGGAAGACGGCGTGATTTATAGCGCCTGCAACGTTGAGTCGAGCGTGTATGGCCTTAGTATGTGCGCCGAACGGAACGCACTCGCCACGGCAGTATCTAAAGGCGCGAGGAAATTCCGCGCACTAGCCATCTGGTCAGAAAATGGTGCGACGCCGTGCGGAGCCTGCCGACAAGTCATCTGGGAATTGTGCGGAGAAATTCCTATCTACATAGTAGATGCAGATGGAAAAGAAAAGTGTTATATTTCGTCGGTTTTATTACCAGACCCTTTTGATGAGAATAAATTGAGAAAGTGACATGAACAAAAATGCAATTTTGATTGGCGTGGCGGGCGGAACCGGTTCCGGAAAAACATCGATGGCCAAAAATATTGTCCGGGATTTCGATCCTCGCCAGGTCGTAATCATCGAACAGGATTCTTACTACCACGATCTGAGCCAGATTCCAATGGACGCGCGGAGCCATCACAATTTTGACCATCCGGAATCTTATGACTTCGATCTGTTGAAGAATCAGATGAAATCTATCCTAAACGGCGAACATGTCAAGGTTCCCATATACGACTATAAAACCCACACTCGGTCGGCGGAAACGATTTCCGTCCACGGGCAGAAAATTATTGTCCTCGAAGGTATTATGGTGTTGTTTGACCCGGACCTG
>PEYN01000092.1 GCA_002774355.1 Candidatus Marinimicrobia bacterium CG08_land_8_20_14_0_20_45_22
TTTTCTTCAAACACGCTTCCGAGAAGCGCATATATAAAAACCGATACACTTACCACGGCAACATCAACCAAACTTTTAGCGGCGACAAAAGATACTTACAGCAATCCTCTGCTTAAACCCATTTCGCAGGACGGCTATGAAATTACCTGTACTGACGGAGAAAATCAGCCGCTCACAACACTTGCCAAAGATTACACCTTGTCAATTAAATATGCGGATGTTGATAATGACGGATATGTTGACGGCACATTGACGCAAGAGAAATATTTAAGAGTTTTTTGCCTTAATGAAACAAAAAATATGTGGGAATTGGTGGAGGGTTCTACTGTTGATTTCAGAAATAATGTTTGTTCTGCCAGGTTAAACCATTTTTCTACTTTTGCCCTTTTAGCATATAAAGCGCCGGAAAAGGACTTAAGCGGCGTCACGAATTTTCCCAATCCGTTTAATCCGAACGATTCTGACAACCCCGAGGCGAACGGAATTAAAGGCACGGTTATCAGATACATTCTCACGGAAGACAGCGATGTTACAATCCGAATTTACAATCTTGTAGGCGACCTTGTTAAAAAGATGGAGTTCGCAAAAGGCGACGAGGGCGGTAAGGGAACATCTGTAGGTTATTCAAACAAAATCGCGTGGGACGGCAGAAATGACGACGGAATGCTCGTTGCAAACGGGGCATATATCTGCCAGATTATAGCGAAAAATACAAAGGGAACATTCAAGGAAACAAGAAAAATAGCGGTATTGAAGTAAGGAACACGGAACTGACACGGAACAAAACACAGAACTGACGCAAAACATAAAAATGATAAAGAAAATTTTATTCTTATCTCTTATCTCTTATCTCTTATCTCTTATCTGCCTTTTTGCACTTGATATAAACTACGGCGAGCAAAAAGGGCATGCGGGTTTTCCCGGCGAATACCTTACAAGTTTTTCCGCGAATGCAAGGGCATTGGGAATGGGTTCCGCATACACCGCTCTGGCAGACGACACAGCCGGCGTTTATTTCAATCCGGCGGGGCTTTCGCAACTTACATGGCGGGAAACATCATTTTTATATTCTCAACTTTTTCTTGAGACGCAATACAGTTTTGCCGGTTATGCACACCCGTTTATGAAAAGAAATGTTCTGGGCGTTTCATGGATTCGGCTCGGTGTTGACGACATAGAAAAAACGGATTTTGACGGGTCAAGCGAGGGGACAACTTTTTCTGATGTCAATAATACATTCATGATTTCTTACGCCAGAAAATTCGGCGAGCAGTTTGATGCCGGCTGTAACTTAAAACTTGCCACACAGAATATCTACGACCATTCGGCGACGGGTTACGGACTTGACCTTGGCGGGCTTTATCATCTTCCGTCTGAAATTCCGTTTGTCACGGGAAATTTATCGGCCGGGTTGATGTTGCAAAATGTTGTGTCGCCGACCTTCAAACCAAAATACAATACATCACAGAAGGATGTTTTTCCAGCAAATGCGAGATGCGGCATCGGATGGGAAAAGAATTTCGGTAAGAAATCACTGCTCGTCGCCTCCGATGCGATGTTGGTCAACCTGCTGCCCGATAGCAACCTTTACTCAAGCGGGTCGGGTAAAACATTTTTAAGATGGTTTAACGGAGCCGAGTTCAGTTATCCGACGCGGCTTGTTGATTTTGTAATAAGAGCAGGAATTAATTACAAAGAACTGACGGCAGGCGCCGGGCTTCAAACAAGAAATTTTATTTTTGATTATGCCTGCGGATTTCATCAATTTGATATAACCCATCGCTTCGGTTTAAGGATAAAATTCGGGCTTCTGCCGACAGAAGAGGAAAAAATCATCGCAAAGCAGAGAGTGGCTTTGGAAATTGAGACCGCATACAACGAATCATTGTCCGCTTTCAATCAAAAAGATTTTGATACCGCAAAAAACAGGGCGCAAAAAACACTTGAACTCAATATCAATCACAAGGGTGCGCAGAAAATTTTGGATGAAATCGCCGTCAACGAAAGAAAATACCGTGCAGAAAAAGCATTTCAGGATGCCTTTAATCTCATAGACATCGGGAAGGAAAACGAGGCGGGCGCGAAAATTCAGGAAGCGATAGAACTTGACCCGAATGTCGCATCTGTTATAGAAAACGACTATCTTGAAAAGGCGGAAAAACTGATGTCGCAGAAACAGTATATTGAATGCAGAAAAACATTGATAAAGGTTTTAAGAATAAATCCGAACAATAAAAAGGCGTCGGAAATACTGAAAAAACTTGAAACGGTCTTAGAATATATTACACAATAAAACGGGAGTATTTCATGAAAAAGTTTTTTGTCCAATTGATTTTAATTTTAACCTTTTACTTCGTGACTTTCACGCCTTTAACCTGCCTTTATTCTGTCGGTGGGTCGGCAAAAATCTATTTTGATAAAGGGGTGCAGGAATATCTTCAGGGGAATACCGACGCTGCAATAAAAAACATTGAAGACGGTCTTGCCATTGAAAAAGATAACAAAAAAATGCAGGCGTTATTCATAAAACTTTTAATTGAGCAGGGAACAAGATTTTACGAGCAGAAACAATATAATGATGCGGTGCCGTATTTGAAAAAAGCGGTGAAATATATCCCCGAAAATAAAGACATACAGGATATGATTTATCTCTGCGAAAAACAATTAAGACCGCAGCAGCAGGTTATTGCACTTCAAGGCGGGGCAACGGGTGCGGCAGGCGGGTTGGTCGTTATCGGCGGCGGAAGCGACGAAAAAATGATGTCAAAACTTTTTGATTCAGTCCAGCAGCAGCAATCAAAACTTATTGAGGCATATACAGAGCCGCAAGATACCTTGCGGACGCTCATCGGAAAAAGTGATGAAGAAAGGGCTCGTCTTATGGAAATACTCAATAAAAAGGACGAAGCATTGGGTTCGGCTATGAAAGGACAACGTTCTACTCTTTTAATTACTATCGGAGCGGGGGTTTTAATTTTCGGCGTAATATTTTTCCTTGTATATTACGGGATGTCAAGAGCGGCGGCAAGAAGAGAGGCGGTATTGGTTCAGCAACAGGAAAAAATTCTGGGTATGGTTTATCAACAAAATATCGCACTTACACAGGGAAATATGCAACTTCGCCTTGCTAACCAGCCGAATGTTCCGCAGTTGGAGGCACCGGGCATCACTCCAAAAGAGATGTTGAATGACCCCAATGCCCGCATCAGGGCGAAAGGCATAGAGGTGATTGAGGCGGAACTTGTAAATGAAGACGCATCGGTTGCCGAAAAAATACTAAAACCGTTTTTTGAAGATAAGGATAACAGGGTTCGGGCAAATGCCGCAAAAATTTTGTATAAGTTTAATCCAGAAGCATCTATGGAATTTCTTAATGGAATGATAAATGATACAGACAAGTGGACAAGGGCAAGCGGATTTTGGGCATTAGGAGAAATCGGCACCGATGGGACATTAAATATACTGATTGATAAAATAAATGAGCCGGATTATCACATAAAAAGAATGATTTTGAGGTCAATAAAGAAAACCATAGCCACCAAAAAATCCGAAATTCCCGATGAAACAATAAAAAAGGCAAAAGAAGAACTTCTAAAAATCCAGAAAACCGAAAAATGGATTATCTAAAAGAATGATTACAACGATATAGATGCAGATAACAGCGATAAACCGCAATCTCTTATCGCCGTAATCGTTGTTGTTATCGCTGTAATCTTGTGTATAATGTATAAAAACTGTCCTTATTGCGGAACACCGAACGACATACTGGAAATATCAATAGGTCAAAAGGTCAAATGCAAAAAATGCGGAGCCGCTTTTGACAGCGACGAGACATCCCAGCAACGAACCGTAATTTCCGACAAATCAACGCCACCAGCCGAACATAAAACAAAAATTGTAACATTCACGCCAAAACATAATATTCCCGGATATGAAATCTTACAGGAAATAGGAAAAGGCGGGATGGGATATATCTATAAAGCCCGGCAGATATCACTCCAAAGAACCGTTGCAATAAAAATCCTGCCCGAAGAACTTTCTCAGGATGAAAATTTTTTACAGAGGTTTGACAAGGAAGCGCTGGTATTAGCAGGGCTGAAACATCCGAACATCACCGCCGTTTATGATAAAGGTCATTTTGGAAATGTTTATTATTTTGTAATGGAATTTATTGAAGGGTTTGATTTAAGAAAAGAACTTCAAAAAGGGAGATTGCCGTTAAAGGAAACCTTGCGAATAATTACTGCTGTCTGCGGCGCTCTGGAATATGCCCATCAAAAAGGCGTCGTTCACAGGGACATCAAGCCGGAAAATATTCTGTTTGATTTTGACAGAAATCTAAAGATAGCCGATTTCGGGCTGGCAGGACTTGCAACAGTCGGCTCAAACCTGAATATTACCGGCGCAAATGTCGTAATGGGAACTTATAATTATATGTCGCCGGAACAACGGCAGTCGGCAAATGTTGACGGCCGTTCCGATATCTATTCTACAGGCGTGATGTTTTATGAGATGCTGACCGGCCAGTTGCCCGTCGGAAGGTTCTCGCTTCCATCCGAAATTATTCCCGGCATTGACAAAAGAATAGACAAAATAATTACCGGAATGCTTCAAACGGATTTGCGTTTAAGGTATCAGACGATAAAAAAGGTCATCTCCGACCTTTCGGAAGTTCTTTCAGTCAAACCTGTCGTTGAGAAAAAAGAAGGTAAAAAAATACCGATAAAACCATTCGCAATAACTTTAATTATTCTTGCGGTAGTTGTTTCTTTAATAGCGGGCTTAAAAAAACTTACCGTAAAAAAAACCGCACAGCAGTTAATTGACTCTGCGATGCGGACAGATAAACCTGATGAAAAAATAAAAATTTTTAAAAAGGCGCGTGAAGAATTTCCCGACGATAAATCCGCCGGGGCAAAATCACTTATTTTAGAAGGTAATGTCTATACTGCACTCGGAAAAAATTCAGAGGCAATTTCAAGTTATGAAAAAGTGATTGCCGAATATCCCGAACAAAATGATGAAACGGGCTTTGCACAGATATTTGCAGCCGCTGTTCTTAATAAAACAGGCGATACCGACCAGGCGCTTGAGGTATTAAAAAACTGTATATCCAACCATCCTGATAACTCAGAAATACAGGCGATGGCATATTTAGGTGTCGGTGATATTCAGACGGCACTCGGTGATACAAGGAAGGCGAGAATTGCATATCAAAAAGTACTGCAGGATTTCCCGTCCGTTGAAAAAGCAGTAAAACTTGCAAAAGAAAAATTGGAAATAATACAATAAGAAATGTCATTCTGAGGGCGAAGCCCGAAGAATCTCGTAATCAAAAACGGGATGCTTCACTTCGTTCAGCATGACATCTGTGTTAATTTGATGTTACTCCGCAATAAGTATTTCAACCCGCCTGTTTTTGGCTCTTCCTTCTTCAGTCACATTTGATACCAGCGGTTTTGTCACTCCAAAACCAAATGTTTTTATTCTGTTTTTTGCAATACCTTTCTCAATAAAAAAATTTTTAATACTTATCGCACGGTTAATAGATAATTGCATGTTGTAGTTCTCATCGCCGACATTATCGGTATGTCCATGAATTATTACCTGCACCTTATCTCTGAATTTTACACTCTCAACGATTTTATTAAGAGCATCAAATGCCTGCGGGATGATTCTGTCGCTTCCCGTTTCAAAATTTATGCTGCTTAAAACCTTTTTTTCCTTGACCTTGCCAACTTCAAAAAGCCCGCCGCTTCCGCCGGCAAGCACCCGACCCGTATCGCTTACAAGTATCGCCTTGGGCGGAGTTTTTTTATCCATACCGTCGCTGTAGTCCTTCCATGTATCGCCTTTATTGTTTGATGTAAAAATACCTTTTTCCGTAGCGACATAAACATTGTTCTTGTTTCGCGAATCTATTTTCAGGGAATAAACTGTTTTTTTGCCGGGAGGCAAACCGAAATTTTTTTCTCTGAAATTTTTACCGTCGGCACTTACAAGCACTCCTTCATCACCTCTGGCAACAAATATCTCGTCCGTTTCGGGGTTGACAGCAATTTCTCTGACGGGATGGTCTTCCTCTCTTTCTTTGAGAAGTAAATTAAACGATTTCCCTGCATCATTTGAGAGAAACAACCCTCCTTTTTTAGAACCCGCATAAAGTTTTTTATTGTCTTTCGGATTGAAACAAAGTTTGGAAACGACTTTGTCGGACACATTATTCCATTTTTTTTCTTTTTTAAAAATTCCTTTTCCGGTGGCAATAAATTTTTTATTGGTCTTCGGCTGTATCTCTATATCAAAGACCTCCGGATAAACACCGGGGGATACCTCAAACAATACGTCATTGTTTCCACTGAATGAAGTACCTGCATCCTTTGATTCAAATATACCTTTACTTTTCGTTCCGACATATAAAACCTTTTTATCGTCCATCGCAAGCGTCGTAACGGTATCTTTAATCTCCTGTCCCATCTGCTGCCAGTTTGTCTTACCGTCAACCGATTTCAGCAATCCCTTTTTTTCAGTTGCAAGGAAAACCGTTTCACTGGCGGGGTCTTTAAGCATATCAAAAAGTTCGCCGATGTCGCCTAAATTCATATCTAACCATATATCGCTTCCTACCTCCGGCACCTCGCTTATTCTTACTTCTATCTCATTTTTTGTCAGAATATTTTTATCGCCGGCTGATATTATTTTTCCGTCAACGGGATATAAAATTTTTATCAGATTTTCCGAAACCGGCTGGATTGTGTTTTCCGCTCTTTTTGCAGCGATGTCCATAACCGTAACTTTACCATTAACGCCTCCGACGGCAATCTTTTCTTTATCCGGTGAAAAAGCAATTGAATTGACAAAATCGTCAAAAGTTGCGACGGTTGAAACGGTTTGGGCTCTTGTATCCCAGACCCTCACCGTTTTATCCCAACTTGCAGAATATAAAAGATGTTTTTCAAATATAAGAGATGAAATGCCGGATGTATGATAGGTAAGCCGCTCGTCAACCTTGCCGTCTGTAACATTCCAGAGAACAATTAAATTATCTCCGATTCCACCGCCTGAAGCAAGAACATCCCCTCTGTAAGAAAAAGCAAGCGATTTAACAGCTGCCTTGTGAACACCTTCTTTCATCTTAATTCCTTTACCGGATGCAACATCCCAAACATAAATATTTCCGCTCCAATCGGCAGAGGCAAGTTTTCTGCCGTCTTTAGAAAACACCAAACAGGTTAAAAGGTTTTTATGTCCCTTAAAAACCTTGATCTCTTTTGAAGAAGAAACATCCCATAATCGGACAACACCGTCGGTGCAACCAACCGCAATTAAAGAAGAATCCGGCGAAACAGCCAGACAATTCACAATGGTTGAAAACCCTTCATAATTCTTTATCAACTGTAATGTGTCGATATCTCTCAATTCCACCCAGTATCTTGTCGCCACCGCAATAAATTTATTGTCCTGTGAAATATCAATATCGCTTATTTCGTTGACATTCTTATCCCGCGAGGAAATCACGACTTTTTCAGAAGCGGAAAGAGAGTAAGAGAATAAGAAGGTAAGAAAGTAAGAAAAAAAATATTTCGCGACTCCGACTTTTTTATTTTTCATTTTTTCGCTTCGCTTGTTGTTTTCGGAAAACGGTGCAGGATTATCCTGAATGTCGTTCCTTTGCCGGCAACGGATGAAACATCAATTGTTCCTTTATGCTCGGTAATAACCTTTTTGACAACAGCAAGTCCGATGCCGGTTCCTTTGGAGCCCTTTGTTGAAAAATCCATATCAAAAATTTTCGTGATTTTATCTGCGGGTATTCCGGAGCCGTTGTCAGTCACTTTTAGAATAAGGGAATCTGCCCCGGTATCAAATTCAGCAGAGATTGTTATCTCGCCATTGTCCTTTTCAACCGCATCAACGGAATTGGAGACAAGATTTGAAATTACTCTGTCCATTGATTTTTTATCAAAAAAAATGGCGGGTATATTATCGGCGCATACACTTTTTAATTTAATCTTTTTTTCATCTGCCCTAGCCTGACAGGTTACGATAACATCATCAATAAAATCTTTTACATTTACTTCGTCAAGAGACGGCTCTCTGTCTTTTGAAAGATTAAGCATATCCAAAACTAAATCCGCAATTTTATCTTTGCATCTTTTTACAGCAGTCCAGCCGTGTTCAACTTTGGATGAATCATTTTTTTTCAATCCCATATCAACTACCATAGCACCTGCGTCCAATCCAAGAAGAATATTTTTTATATCGTGAGAAAGGCAGGCGACTGTCTGACCGATAGCAGTCATTCTTGTCGCTTTGATATTACTTTCAACAAGGCGGGCATTTTGTACGGCAACACCCGCGACATTACCTATCGCAGATAAAAGTTCCAGTTCATCTTTCGTAAAACTTCCTTTGGTCCCTTTCGTATCAACATTGATAACGCCGATAATTTTCTCCTTACTTTTAAGAGGGACGCACATTAAAGATGTAATCCCGAAACTTATTATTGATTGGCCTGAAGCAAACCGCTCATCTGACGCTGCATCGGAAGTAAGCACGGACTCGCTATTTTGCAAAACTCTGTTCACGATACTTTTGGAGAGCGTCGGCGTTTCATCTTTGCCGTTTTCAGTTCGTTTTTTTATGACCGGCACTTCCCAATCACCCGACTGCTCGTTTATCAGCATAATAAACCCGCGGTCGGCTTTTATAACGGAAAATATTGTGTCCATAATTTTATTGAAAAGTTCCTGAAGATTAAACATTGAACTGATAGCATTGTTGACTTCGTAAATAGTATTAAGATTCTTAATTGCTCTTCGTAATGCTTGGGCATCCTGTGTGTCTGAAATCGCTTTTTGCTGATTAAAACGGATTATCGTTGCATTGGAAGAAATCGTTTTATTTATATCTTCTTTTATTTTTAGAGGAGCGGCTGTTCCGATGGTCGTCAATACAGCACCCGATATACCTGCATTTCTCTCAATCTCGGCAATTTTGCTTGGCGTCATATCAACACGAAATACGCAACTACCGACGGTTATCATATCGCCGTGATGCAATTCCGTATCACTGATTTTTACATTATTGACAAAAGTGCCGTTGGTTGAACCCAAATCCTTCGCGAAAAATCTGCCATCCCGTTCTTCTATAACACAATGGTTCCTGGATATTTTATCGTCGTTAAAAACAATCGTATTGGTCGGCACTCTGCCGATACTTGTCCGTTTTTGACCGATCTTATATACACTGCCCCTGTTGGGTCCTATTTCAACAATTAGTTCCATATTTTATATTTTACCAAAAAAAAAATCGCTTGTCAAGGTTGACATCTAAATAATTTTATGTATAATATCTCTTGTGAAATATGCAGTTTTTTCGGATATACATTCAAATCTTGAAGCATTAGAGAATGTATTAACCAAAATCACTAAACAAAATGTTGACGGATACATCTGTTGCGGTGATATTGTCGGCTACGGACCGGAACCGAATGAGTGCATTGAAAAAATTAAAAAATTAAAAAATTTAAAGATTGTGACGGGAAATCACGACAGGGCAACAGTTGGATTATTTGATATAGAGTGGTTTAACGATAATGCAAAAGCGGCGGTTTTGTGGACATCATCACAACTAACTGAAGAAAATAAAAAGTTTTTGGGTGAACTGCCGGAAAAAATAATTGAAGAAAATTTTACCGTTGTTCACGG
>PEYN01000093.1 GCA_002774355.1 Candidatus Marinimicrobia bacterium CG08_land_8_20_14_0_20_45_22
GGTCCCGAACCTTCGGGATTGCCTTCGAAGAACAACTTGTTCCACCCTTTCCGTCTTTTAGAGCCGGATCCAAACCGAATAATCATTTCTCTCAACGAGCGGTCGGATTCGGTATAACCGACCGGTGTCACAGCGGGAATAATCTGCGAATCCGGCAAATTCAGCGCCTTCGCAAACTCGCCACGATCGAGCGTTCCACCCAACCAACAGGTGCCGAGGTTCAAGTCGGTCAGAAAGAGAACTATTCGCTCCATCAGATAACCGAAATCGACGAACCCCGGATCAGCCGCAGATGTCGCGCCGACAACGAAAGTTTGCGCGCCTCTGATAAAACCATACGTGCCGAGTTTGACCTTCTCGTCTTCGGATGTTTTTTCTAATAGATTAAAATGCAGCTCGCTCCCGAAAAAACCTTTCGGCGATTGTGCAAGAAATTGCTCGATTTTCTCGCGAACTTCAGGTTCGAGCTGTCGTTTGGAATAGCTCCGCCGTGAACTTCGCGCTTTGATCAGATCGACCGATGACTGTTGAAAAATCATAGACGTTCTCTCATCATAAATTGGCTTTACAGACACATCTCGCTACCCGAAATCCAATTTAAGCGGAAAGTCTTTATGAAACAATACCCGGTAATTTCTAGTGTCGGAAATTTCAAGCGTAACTATGCAGACCGCTTAAAATGAACGTCACGCCGAGATAGGTGAAAATCACCGAAAGCAAAGTCAGAATCACGATAACGGCTTTTTTCGTACCTGTCGATTTATCAAGATGAAAATAGTAGGCTAGGATAAAAATATTGACAAGCGCCCAAGTTTCTTTCGGGTCCCACGACCAGTAATTCCCCCAGCTTATGTACGCCCAGATTCCACCGGTGATCATCCCGATATTCAGGAATAAAAAGGCAATTTTGATTTCGGTATCCATCCGGTTTACCAGCGACAGACCGTTTTGTTCGGGATTTCTCCGCCGACGAGCCAGCAGAGCCACCGCATTAATAAATCCCAATATCAGCGCCATGTATCCAAAAAAATACGACGGCACGTGAATGTACATCCAAAAACTGTTGAGCGCAGGCATGAGCGGCTTTGGCATTTTGTATGAAGTCGGCATGACCAGCGCCGAAAGTAATAAAAGGCAAATAATCACCAAAATCAACCAGCGTATGTTTTTCGGAAACTGCCGCCTCCAAAAGACCAATCTCAGCACCAATAGAAACGGTAAAAGCAGAAACGTTTCATACAGATTTGTGAAGGGCGGATGCTGTACGGCGACCGAACGAACGATCAGTGCGAGAAAATGAAAAATCATTGCCGTCGCCGTAATGTAAGTAAAGACTTTTTCAGAAGACTTCTTAAAATAACAGAGTGTCTCCGCGACGAGATAGGTAAAAAGACTCAAAACTAAAAGTGGTGTTTCCATCTTAACCTCGTCTTTCCGCTGGTCGTTTCCAAAAAGCAATAATCAGGGAAAAAACATACAACAAACCAAGAAATGCCAACCATTTCACGCCAACCGGTTGAACAACTTCGATAACGCTGATAAACCGAATGCCTAATGGAGTAATCCGAACTGATTTTCCGTCAGCCTGAAACGGCAAATCCAGTGGGGGATGATACTCTTCGTCACCGAACGACATGATAAATTTTTCCGTATGATCATCGTACGCGGTTAACGAAATCGGCGT
>PEYN01000094.1 GCA_002774355.1 Candidatus Marinimicrobia bacterium CG08_land_8_20_14_0_20_45_22
AAAAGATCATTTTTAATGAATTGACGACCGGCTCCGGAAACGATATCGAAAGAGCAACCGAACTGGCGCGTCGCATGGTTTGCGAATGGGGAATGAGCGAGCGATTGGGACCGTTGACATTCGGCAAGAAAAACGAGGAGATTTTCCTCGGCAGAGACATTGCCACACACCGCGATTTCAGCGAAGAGACTGCCAAACTAATCGACTCCGAAGTCCGGCTGATCGTTGAAGAAGCAGAAAAACGCGCTAAAACGATTCTATCGGAAAATTTGGATAAACTTAAGATTCTGGCTGAAGTGCTCCTCGAACGTGAAGTCATTGACGGTTCGGAGATAGAAAAACTGATGAAAGGAGAAACACTTCCGCCGCTCGTTAAAAATAATGAACACGTTTCTCAGATAGCAAAACCAAACCAAAAGACTGTCCCTAAAAAACGCGGCAGAAAACCGAAAATACTTGTTCCGGAGGCGCAATCTGGCGGTACGAATCCTTCAAATTGAAGACTCCAATCATCTCCGATACGAAATGGAATCCCTTCCAGCTGATCCGGAGGGGATTCAAATTATGGTACCCAAAGGTGATTTCCACATTTTCAAAATCCCAAACCTTTCCTTGCCTGCCGCGAATATTTTAAAACAGCAAATGCTTTCCATCGGTGGAGAATGCGCCGTTTCCAAACATGCGTCAACCTGCTCGGTCGATCAGGCTCCGGCAATTCTAATGGGAACAAAAAAGCAATTCGTCCGACTCATTGAAAGTTTGAAAAATCAACCTTTTGGTTTGAAAACGGTTTCCGAGGAATTGACAAAACAATTTGAATCGATTGAATCTACTCGTCTACTTCGGATCGGAAAAATCGAATTCGATTTCGCGAAAAGAACCGGAATCATGGGAATTCTGAACGTCACGCCGGACTCATTTTCCGATGGAGGAAAATTCACACAGCCAGATGTTGCTGCGGACGCCTCACTGAAAATGATCGACGATGGCGCAGATATCATCGACATTGGGGGTGAGTCAACTCGACCCGGTGCGGCGAAAGTCGATTTACAAACAGAACTGAATCGCGTTCTACCGGTTATCGACCGCATTCGAGCCCGAACAACGGTTCCAATCTCGATCGACACATACAAATCCAAAGTCGCGGAAGAAGCGCTTGACCACGGAGTCACGATGGTCAACGACATTAGCGGATTGACCTTCGATCCCGATATGGCGGCAGTCATAGCCAAACATAACGCTTCCGTCTCACTGATGCACATTCAGGGCAAACCAGAGAACATGCAGAAAAACCCGCATTACGAAAACATCATCGACGAAATACTCGAATCGCTCAGAAAATCTGTCGCTGTTGCATGTAACGCCGGAATTCCGAACGACCGAATCTTAGTCGATCCCGGATTTGGCTTTGGCAAGATTTACGAAGACAATCTGTTCCTCCTACGATACTTGAGCGAATTCAAATCTCTTGGTTATCCGATTTTAATCGGAGTTTCGCGAAAAACATTTACAGGAAAAGCATTGAATCTACCGGTTACGGAACGGATGGAAACATCATTGGCGGCACTTTGCTCTGGAATTTTACGCGGCGCAAATGTCGTTCGCGTACACGATGTCAAAGCATCATATCGAGCAGTCCGCTTTCTGGAAGAGATTTTAGGGAAGAAATAATTATGACGTTATTCACAATCAAATTCATTTCCGTTACGCTCTGGGACGTTTTGGACATACTGATCGTCTTCTGGATTTTCCTGAAATTGTATCAGTTTTTCAAGGGTTCCCGCGCCGAGCAAATGTTGATTGGATTAGTCGTCATCATTATTACGACATTTTTAGCGCGAGTTCTGAACCTCCAGACACTTTCGTCCATTTTAGGACATATGCAAACGGTTTGGGCGATCGCGTTCGTCATAATCTTCCAGCCAGAATTACGCAGGATGTTGATCTTTATCGGGAAAAGTCGGTTTTTAAGGCGGTTCTTCAACGTATCCAAATCCAAAACCATCGAAGCCGTCATCGAATCAAGCCAAGAATTAGTCCGCCGACATTGGGGAGGTTTGTTTGTTTTGGCGCGTGAAGTACGGCTCAAACCCTTCAAAGATCGTGGCACTGCGCTCAATGCCGAAGTCTCCGCAAGTCTGTTGGTTTCGTTGTTCAATCCCGGCTCGCCATTGCATGATGGCGCCGTGATCATACAGAACGACATTATCGAAGCCGCGGGATGTATTCTTCCACTTTCGGATAATCCGGATTTAGACCCGCAACTCGGAACACGACATCGGGCGGCGCTGGGAATTACGGAAGAATCAGACGCCGTTGTCGTCGTTATATCCGAAGAGACGCAGAAAATAGCCGTCGTCTATCAGGGCATGTTTTATCGTAGCGTCGATGAAGACACATTAAGAGGATTGTTGAACAATCTTTACTTTACAACCAATGAAAAATAAGCGACACAGAACAATTCCCAAAATTCACATCCTCACAATCAGACTAAAGCATATACTTTTATTAGGAATTTTATTCGGTATTACTTCTGCCCTCTTCGGTAACGATAAAATTTCAATCGACGAAACATGGCCGTCTAATACTGAATGGAAATGGTCGGCGACTATTCCAGTACCGCCAATACAATCGATCACTGAAAACGGAAATACTTCCTCTCGAATTCAGGCAATCGGATTAGAAAATGAGTCCCGACTCGAAAAGCCTTCAATTCCGGTCTTTGAAAAAATCTTCAACGCGACTCCCGATGAGATTCGGTTTTCTCTTCAATCGGAAAGACAACGAATTATCACACTTTCCAATCCGATAGAAATATTCCATGATGTCATGGTTTCTGGTGAATCAAATCCTTATCAGACGAGTGATATTGAATTCCACAATTGGAAAGGTATCTATCCACTAAACATCGTCAGTGTTTCATTTCTTGGATACCAAAACGGAATGCCTCTTTCGCGGTTGCGAATTTATCCATACCAGGTTCAGAACGACGGGAAAAATATCAAATATTTTGAAAAGTTAGTCGTGTCAGTTCGAATTCTCGACTCAGACGAGTATACGACAATTCAGACATCCAAATCCGATCCGCTAAGGAAATCGTTGGGAATCGATTTATCACCGATCCGGAAGAAAGCCGCAGAGCCGCTCGCCAAAATCACAACAAATCCGCTGAAAGATCGACCCCTAATGAGAATCGTCGTTAATACGGATGGAATTTATCGAATTTCCAAAGGATGTCTCACCGATAGCGGCGCTTCAATCAAAGGAATCGATCCGCGAACTTTTCAACTGTTTCAAGGCGGTATTGAAGTTCCGATTTACATTTCTGGAGAATCGGACGGCGTTTTTAATTCGACGGACTATATCGAATTTTTCGGAAAACGCAACCGAAACAGCGTCGCCGACTATGAGTTCGATCCATTTACCGATCAAAATGCCTATTTCCTCACATGGGGAAAAACCAACGGCTTACGCTATGCGGAAGAATCCGCAAAACCGACTGTCAAATCCAGTCAGGCAATCATCGTACCGACTGATTATTTATACCGAAAGCATGTTGAATCGGACGCCTATTTTGACCACCTCGGACAGGTGGACGCCAACCAGCCATCTTGTTTACAAGACCATTGGTTTTTTAATAGCGGGATAAATGGCGGAACTACAAAAGATTTTACTTTTACACTAAGTTACCCGAATACGAACACAACAAAGAATTTCGATATTGAAGTAGGATTACACGGATTGACCTACCAGCAAGCAACGCACTCCGTTAAAATCTTTCTAAACAATGTCCAAGCCGCTTCCGGATCGTGGGAAGACCAAACACCCTATATTGTTAAAAACGATCCCACTCAGGTTCTTCAAAACAGGTTTTTGGTAAACGGCAATAACGTTCTTCAGATCCACGTCGAAGGGAATGACCCAACCAACAAATACGATAGAATTTTACTCAATTGGTTTAACGTTTATTATCACCGTCTCTACAAAGCCGATCAGGACAATCTGGATTTTTATCGACCCAGTGGCTATCCAAACGGATTGTACCAGTTCTCGCTTCACAACTTCAGTCATCCGGACATTTCGATTTATAAAGTCGGGCAGAGCAAGTTGATGAATTTCGATGTCGATTATGATCAGGGAACCGACTCATACACCGTTTATCTGGAGGATAATGTCTATTCAGATTCGACACTTTACTGGGCGGCTGGAAGAGATGGAATGAAGAAGCCGATTTCTGTTCAACCGGACACTATTTTCGGATTGAGTTCAAGTCGGAGCGGCGCAAATTTAATCATCGTTGTCGCTCACCGCTGGAAATACTGTCTGGAAAAATTGACTGATTTTTATCAAGAGATCGGCATACAAACCAAAGTCGTCAGCATTCAGGATATTTATAACGAATGGAATGATGGAATCACCTCTCCTTATGCTCTGAAAAATTTTCTTAAGGATGCTTACCAGAACTGGAATCCGACTCCGGAATATGTGCTATTGATCGGTGATACAGAAGGGAAAAATTCGGACATGCTTCCCTGCTTTTTTTTCCAGTCTTATAAATATGGAGCCAGCGCGTCGGATTATTGGTTTTCACTAATTGATGGCGATGACGAAGTCCCCGACATTGCGCTCGGAAGATGGCCCTGTTCAACGGAAAACGAACTGAAAACGCTTATCCAAAAACGGATTGACTACGAAACCGATAGCAAAGTCGATTCATGGAAAAACGATATTCTCCTGATCGCAGGTCTGGAAGCAGTTTTTAAGAATCAATCCGAAAACATGATCAACCGGCAAATCCGGAAGGAATTCGGAATCGAGCGGATTTATATCGATCTTGCCAGCGAGGGTTCGGT
>PEYN01000095.1 GCA_002774355.1 Candidatus Marinimicrobia bacterium CG08_land_8_20_14_0_20_45_22
CGTGGCGTTAATGGTATCGTTGACCCGGCTAAGCAGCCGGTCCATTTCTGCTTCCGTAAGTGGCGACAGATACCGAAACGACTGAAGCGCCTTACGACGGTCGCGGAGGAAAAAGAAAAGTAGATAGAAGGTCAGACATAAGCCTATTACCTGCACGACAGAACCCTTAACGACAGACCCGGCGGTATTGGTCAGCCAGTTGTTCAATTTCACAACGGTTTCCGGCAGGTCATACTGTTGCTCGATCCTGCCAGCGAGGTACGCAATGCGCGGCCGATTTTCGAGGGCATGCCGCCAATCGCCGGATTTGACATTAGCCGTGATGAGCTGCGCCCCATTCACTACTTGTTGAACGAGCCTTTGCCCCACAAATGTCGCGGGAAGGACCACGACAAGGCCGATCATTATGATACAGACTACTGCGGCCAGATTGGGATGCTTTAGTTTTAACTCAAGCCACCGTTGGAGCGGATTGAACAAAACTGCCAATACTATAGCCCAGACCAGTACGGACAAGAACGGCACAGCTATCCTGTAACAGAGATAACCCCCACAAACGGTCGCCACAATTAATACGATGGTCTTGATATGACTCCGTGATTCCCAGCCATCGGCAATCGAAGCAAAATTTTGTCTGGTTTTCATCTAATAATTCTCTCCTCAAATTGTCAAGACTAATACCCTTCACGTTCACTCGGGCAATCATCAATGTAGGTTACGCCACTATCAGAAATGTTTTCTTCCACATGATATTCATTTTTATTAACAAATAATCTCCCGGCCTAAGGAGTTATTTGTTCTTATTTCACAACAACTTCAAAAAGAACACGCATGTTAGCTTTGGCTTCCTTCGTGTCAATATCACCAGGGGACACTTCAAACAATGCCGGCTTTGTCCGGCCATATCCGATCACAGTGATTCTTTCCGGCGCTATCCCTTTTTCGATCAGATAGGCCTTGACCGCATTGGCTCTTCTTTCGCTTAATTTCTGGTTGATTTCGGCTGTGCCTTTGGCAGAGGTATATCCCGCCATGCGAACATTTATCGCGGGATTTTCCTTCAGGCTCTGCACATCCTTATCCAACAGCGTCTTCGCTTCAGGGGAAAGGGTAGACTGATCGTAATCAAAATGCGTGTCGCCAAAAACAACTACCTTCTCATCTTCCTTCGGATCAAGCACGAGCATTATGACCTTCAACTCCGACAAACTCTGTTTTGATAGATCCACCTTGGGGGTCCGACTGAACAGTGTGATTAATAGAATCGCTATAATAACGCATAACAAGCCCACAATAGTAAGTAGAATATTTCTCGTCTGTCTGTTGCGCTGTAATCGGGAGCGTTTCCCGGCTTGCTTTTCCGCCTCAAGCCAATCAACAAAATCATTACCGTCAGTAAAGCCGTGTTTCTCGTAGAGATCATACGCTTTGCTCTTGATTTCCTTGTTTTCTTCATTCAACTCTTTCTGCATCATTTCTTCACCTCTTTCTTGAATTAATAAATTATCGTCTAATCCGTTTCGACGTGCATTCCCTTCGCAATCAGTCTTATTCATATAGCCTTGTGTGGATGCTCCAATAATATTGCCGTTCGGGGTAGTGCGTCGCCAACGCCATTGATTCTCGGCGTCTTTGTAGAATTCCCATTTGTCGTTCATATTCTATTTTCTCCTTTCTTCTGTTTCTTCTGGCTATTTTAAATTTTTCTTATTACTCCTGGGTTGGGATTGATCTGGAATCTGAAGTTTCAGGTGGCGTAGAGTCCTGTCCGTTACGGTTGAACCGTAAGACGGATGATTTCGTGCTACTACGTTATACAGTGCGATAAGTCTTCCCGAAAGCATCTCCTGCCATCCGAGGAATATGGCATCTGGATTCGAACCAAATGAATCTTTGCGTTTAATCATGCTTTTAGTCTCATTAATATTTTTCAATCAATCGGCGTATTTCCTCTTGTGTTTTTCCGATCTTCTGCTGAAGCCTTCCCAGCAATTCTTCTTCTTTGCCTTCCGCGAAGAGCAGGTCATCATCTGTCAGGTTGGCGAATTGTTGTTTGAGCTTACCCGCGATCTCATTCCAATTTCCCTTAATGTTGAGTTTGTTCATTTAAAACCTCCATATTGTTAATTACCAGAACCTGTTTTGTTAACTGATAGTACATTTTAGTAAAGTAAAATTAATCATATCCAACCATAAAAATAATCGTCTAAAATAAAAAGAACTCATATTGAAACACCCACCTGAGCATCCAACAATATCCGTGACTTCCTTTCGATAGGGAAAAAGGGTGCTATTTCCAGGCCCGCATTGACTTTTACGTTGGGGGAGCCCCCAAACGCTCTGATAAGCTCGATAACATCCAGGTATATCGACGCGGCAAAACCACCCCGGCCGGCACTCATATCGATCGGCGAGTTCACGCCGAATGTTCCTACTCCAAAGCTGACCGGGAACTGTAGACCATATATCGCTTCCACATAGTGAAATCTTACCATGGCACTGCTCTTGCCGTAGTTGAGAGTACCCTTGGCCCGGGTGTCATACAGAACCTTGGGAATGGCAAGCACGAATTTTGTTTCGATCCTCGGCCCTTTGACGCGATAATAGTGTGTGACGGAGTTGAACCGATCGTTCTCACCGATTTTGATAGTATAATCAGGTTGGATATTGACTTTGATGAGCGCCCAATTGGGCAGGTAGTCAAACTGCAACAGCACTTGTTCGAATTCCTCCGGACGGATTGCGGCATAGGTGCCGTAAGCTGTCCGGTACTGGGTGAACATGACGCGATCCCGATTTGAATTGCCCCAACTTCGAAATGTCAGAACGCGCCGTTCGAATGCATGTACCACGATCCCTTCCCGCGACCGCACCGATGTCCTGATCGTGACGAATTGCGGCCCCATGTGCTCCCGAATACTGTCACGCTCAAAGATCACCCGCAGGTTTTCGATCTGCCCGCGATCAAGAGTGACCGCGGTTCTCGGGTCATTACCGCCGGCTCTGGGGCCCATATGCACATAACTGCTAAGCTTTTCAAAGGCCTGGTTCTCTTCGACATTCACGAAGCAATTTGTTTCATAGAAAAAACGCTGCCAGTGGACATCTAGGACTTTAATGAAAACCCGGTATGAGTTCGGCGTAACCGTTTGGGGAATGACTGCAAAGTATGTATTAATGCCGGAGGGTTCGAACGTCATTCCTTCGATTGTCAGTATCGGGGTCACATTAACCGCTGTCGTACTGTCATTAAGCCAAATGGATAAGTAAATGGTGTCGCCGACCAAGTATACCGGTTTATCGACATGTACATTGATATTAAATTCCTCGAGAGATGGCCAAATTAGCTTAGAGGAATTCGACTGGGCTTGTAGGCAGGTTGTGCCAATCGTGCAGAGAAATACCAGACCTTGAAATATGGTTTTTAACATATTGTCGTCTCTCTATGCCTAAGCACTGCGCTCCACCCGGTTATGGTTATTTTCCCTTTAATAGATTTTTGGTCTCTCAACAGAATTTTTATTTCCATGCTCATCATTTCCGAAAAAAGTCACTCTGTTTCATTTTTTCTTACGACCCCATAACAGCCAACTGTTTTTGGCCTTTTTCATAACTACATTAAATTCGTCCGTACCCTTTTTCAGATTAATAACCGTGGAATCAATATTTTGTTGTAGCGCTTGATCCGTCAGCAGTTTCCCTAATGTTCCTTCTCCTGACTGTAAATTACTCACAATCAATGACAAATCACCCGTGATACGGGATGTATTATCCATCGTTGTTTTTAATGACAGTAGAATATCTTTTATGTTGATTTGCGCGAAGCCACCGGTTACATCATCCACCAGATATTTAAATCCGTCCGAACCTTCTTTCAAATTAATAATCGTGGAATCAAAATTTTGTGCCATGGATCGATCCATTAACAGTCTTCCGACTGTTCCTTTTCCTGATTCCAAACTGCTCGTGATACTCGATAAATCTTGAATAATAAGGGATGTATTGTCAATTGTTGATTTTAATGATATAAAGATATCATCCAAATTTATTGGCCGGGATGTTTGGACAATGTCGTTGTTCTCGATTACCTTTTTATCACCTGTTCCGGGAGTAATAATCAGCATTTTATTACCCATAAGTCCTTCCGAGCCAATACTTATCATCGCATCTTTTCTGATAAACTGTCGGACTCTTTCATCGATGACGATTTCCACTTTGACGGAAGTATCACTCACGATGCTGATAAGGTCGACGACTCCCACATTTACTCCCGAGAGCCGTACGTTATTTCCAGCCTGAAGTCCGGCAACATCGTTAAATGTTCCGATTAACCGAAAGGTTTGTCGGAATAATTGCTGACCCTCACCGATAAAATATATTCCTACAATGAGTACCGCTATCCCAATGATAACAAATATTCCCAGCTTGATTTTATTACTTATTTCTTTTCTCATTTGATCTGCTTACATAATCTTTATTGTTTTTCGTGGATTCAACTAATAAGTGCAACTCGAGAAGGACTTGGAAAAGCGGGCAAG
>PEYN01000096.1 GCA_002774355.1 Candidatus Marinimicrobia bacterium CG08_land_8_20_14_0_20_45_22
GTCGGCAAGGTTTATTTGCAGGCGGTCGTGGATACCTATTGCAGTTACGCTTTCGGTTATCTGCATACCGGTAAGTTGCCGGAGCACTCTGTCAGTGTGCTTTATAACGATGTGACCCCGCAGTATAAGGTCTGGAAATTATCAGTAAAATCGGTCCTGACTGATAATGGTCGGGAGTTTTGCTCCCTCGATGTCACCGAATGGGTTAAAAAAACAAAGGAAAATTACATGAAAAAACTTATCGTTGGAATATCTATAGTATTATTTTTCGGATGTTCTCTTTATGCGGATAATAATCTATTTGGAATCAGCTATGAGTTCAATTCCGGCTTAAATATCGTTCAAGATGATAAATTCCAGATAGACAAGCATATTGCTTACAAAGATTACGGATGGATTGGGCAAGCAGTTGGTGCAGTTTCTTCCGATTTTAAAATCCTTATAAAACTTCCTTTTGGATTTCAACCGTATTTTTCTATAAGTAATAATTCCTTTATAGATGCAATCAGTAATCCGTTATTCTGGGAAACCCTCTATCCTGCAGTGATTGAGAGGTATGATTTTCATAAAGAGGATTTTACTACTAAATATTCTATCATCGGACATTCCTTCGGATTACGATATAGTCCCGGATTTCTTAATCTTCCTATCAGGTTCCATGCAAATTTTGAAAAATTATATCATGTTTTTAAAGCCAGTACCTACTTGAATGGTCAATATATTAATTTACCGCCCGACGCCCCGAGTGAAACCGCAAATTTTTGGGGTTATTCAAAGCTGAAGACAAAATTTAACTCAGGATACTCAATTGGCTTGGGAATAGAATACCCCATTTCCAATTTGTCTTTATTGTTTTCTACGAGTTATATTAATTCAAAAGCAAATGTTGAAGCCTACACCTCTGCAAGTCAATTTATATATCCGGAAGGCGCTATTCCTTCAGATGGTCTTTTCTTTTTGGCGGATATTCCGGAAGAATCAGATATTGATCTAAGCCATTTTGAAATGAAATTGGGATTCCAATACAACGTCCCGGTCAGTCTGGAAAAATATAAGAGAATTAGGAGTTCCAACCATTTTACTGCTTCTGTGGGTTTACGAACAGGATACAGCATACTAAATCCGGAAGCGTTTGATCCGTATATACAGAAAGAGCCTGGATTTGTTGACCACTGGCTTACTGAGATGAGGGGTGGTCAGGGAATCGATTTTTCGGTCGAGATTGGCAGATTATACGGTTTTTCCTTAATATTAGATTATTATTCAGATAATTTTAATCAAAGTCATCGGCAGCTTTATTATTTTTGGTCGATCATATTTCCAAATTACTATACAGATTTCATAACTGAGTTTAAAGAAAGAGAAAAGAAACATAAGTATAATGGATATAGTATAGGCTTTATTCATGAATTTAAGAGTAGCTTGAAAAATGTGAAGCCCTATTTCAGTTATGCAGTAAATTATGGTAAATTCCGATCGTCAACCCAGCTTGTTGCCAATACAGATAGAATGCCAAATGATTACTTCGAAGAGCCTGATCCTATTTTTTACGGAAAATCATTAATTGAAACAGATTATAGTTTGGGAAACAAATTCGGAATAGGTTTTAGATATAAAATAGGACCTATTTTAATATCTCCTGAAATTAAATATATCGTTTCAACACCAAAGATATCCAAACGGTATGCTCAAGTGAATTACGAGTATTCCGATGGGAGTAACATCCTGAAATATAAGAGAATTGACTATGAAGGTCAGTATATTCATTTGAAATATATTGTATTTAATATTGGAGTTGCATTTGTAATCTTTTAAGGTTCATCACGGTTAAGTGTGGGTAGGGCATAAATGATTAGGGAAATAGACATCCTTTTCTCCCCCGAACCTTCGGGGTCGGGCAGGCAATTTTAAATTGAGATTATTCTTTAAAATAACAGAAGAAAAAGATTTCATTGGATATTATCGAGCAGATTTTAGAAATGCGAAACTATTTTGTTGAAAAAAAATATCAATCACTGATGTAGCTATTTGGATTCATTGCGAGAAAAGGGAACAGACATATTGTTGCCCGCAATGTAAACAACATACGCTATCCGGTTACGATTCAAACCGGCGAGTTTTCGAAGACCTTCCGATGTCAGGCAAGCAGGTTTTTATTGAACTTCCGGTTTACCTGAGTGACTCCGGAGCTTTCAACACTGGAGAAAAAAGAGAAAAAGAAAGGGTTTTGATGTGAAAATACCCCCTTATAACTTAGCCTATTCGATTCCAGCTAATGGGGGTAACCTAATTGTTCAAACATCTCATATTTAATTATTTTGTGTTTATATATGAGAAAGTTATTTTAATTAACCTGTCAATTTTTTAAATTTAAAGTCTTTTAAATTTTAGGAGTTTTTGAATGGATAGTGGAATAATACAAAAGATACGAAATATCGGGATCGTCGCGCATATTGACGCAGGAAAGACCACGACGAGCGAGCGCATTCTGTTTTTTACCGGCGTTACGCATAAGATGGGCGAAGTTCACGACGGTCAGGCTGTTATGGACTTTATGAAGCAGGAGCAGGAGCGCGGCATTACAATCACATCGGCGGCAATCACGACACAATGGAAAGATTATCAGATCAACCTGATCGACACGCCGGGACACATCGATTTTACGCTGGAAGTGGAAAGATCATTGAGAGTTTTAGACGGGATCGTGATGGTTTTTTGCGCGGTTGGCGGCGTCGAGCCGCAAAGTGAAACCGTTTGGCATCAGGCGGACACTTACAAAGTTCCGCGCATCGCATTTATCAATAAAATGGATCGACAAGGCGCAGACCTTTTTCAAGCAGTCGAACAGATGAATGAAATGCTGGTCGCTAACGCGGTATTATTTCAACTGCAAATCGGGCAAGAATCCGAATTCAAAGGCGTTGTCGATCTTGTAATGATGAAAGCCTTCACCTACAACGAATTAGATGTTATCGAATCGGAAATTCCGGAAAATCTGCGAGAAAGTGCCCAAAAATATCGCACCGAGTTAGTGGAAAAACTTGCCGATTACGACGAATCGTTGATGACAAAGTATTTAGACGGTGAAGAACCAACCGTTGAAGACATCAAACGGGCGGCGAGATATGCGGTACTGACGCTCTGTGTGACGCCTGTTTTCTGCGGGACGGCATTTAAGAATAAAGGCGTTCGTTTATTACTGGATGCGGTCGTTGATTATCTGCCTTCGCCGGTTGATCGAGGGGTTGTAATCGGTAAAGATGTTAAACATCCGGATATACCGATAACAAGGAAACCAGGTTTCAAAGAACCGTTTTCTGCATTGGCGTTTAAAATTACCAACGACGCGTATGTCGGACAACAAACATTCATTCGCGTATATTCTGGCGAACTCAATTCCGGTTCCTATATTTACAATTCTACGAAAATGAAACGCGAGCGGATTGGTAGAATCATGCGAATTCATGCCGACGATCGAGAGGAAATAAGCGAATTGCGGGCTGGCGACATCGGCGCATTGATCGGAATGAAATATACGACGACCGGCGATACGCTTTGCGCGGAAAATGAACCCGTTTTGCTGGAAAACATACATTATCCCGAAACCGTTCTGGATATGAAGATCGAGCCTGCCAGCAATAAGGAGCGGGACAGACTTTCGCTTGCATTGGGCCGGTTAGCGCTTGAAGACCCGTCATTTAAAGTCCGGTTTGACAGTGAAACGGAGGAGACGGTCATTTCCGGAATGGGCGAATTGCATTTAGAAATTATTGTCGATCGTCTCAAGACTGAACATAAACTTGAGGTTGTTGTCGGCGAACCGGCGGTAGCGTACCGGGAAACGATTACGCGGGAAGTCGAGCATACCTATCGTTACAAAAAGCAGACGGGCGGTAAGGGACAGTTTGCGCACATCGTCTTTCGTTTGGAACCAAATCAGGGACACGGCAACGAGTTCGCCGATCATGTCAAAGGTGGTAATATTCCTCGCGAGTACATTCCGGCAGTGCAGAAGGCTTTTTTTGAAGCCTGCGAAGCGGGTTTGTATGCCAACTATCCGATCGTGGATATGAAATTTGTTTTGGTTGATGGAAGTTATCATGCAGTGGATTCGAGCGAAATGGCGTTCCGGATTTGCACACATCAGGCGATGAGAGAGATCATCAGCAAAGCCGCGCCGCAATTGCTCGAACCTATTATGAAAATCGAAGTGAATACGCCGGATGAATATATGGGCGATGCAATTGGCGATATAAACCGCAGACGAGGAAAAATCGAAAACATGCGTCGTCACAGAAAAGGTTCGCAGAAATTGACGGGTCTTGTTCCGTTAATGGAAATGTTCGGATATGCCTCGGCACTGCGGACGATTTCCAGCGGTCGTGCGGCGTTCTCGATGGAATTTCTTGACTATGCGCCGTTGCCAAAAAATATCGAAGAAATCGTCGTCGAGGAACAGCGGAAGAAAAAGCAACAAAGATAGAATATCCTCTCGGAAAAAACGTGAAAATTTGTCAAGCGGCGGACAAATGTCAGCCGCTTTTTATTTTTGGGTGAAAAGGGAATGAAGCCGAGATTATTGACCATTCTTCTGTTCTTTGAGGCTGGCAAGGAATTCTGTTTCATCCATAATAAAACAGATGGAGTTAGTCAGTTCGTTTTTTTGATTATAGACTGGATAGAAAGATAGATAACAGATGGTGAAATTTTCATCTTGTTTGAACTTTACCGATGCTTCAAATAAAGTATTTTTACTGCCCCGAAGATCGTTGACGACGACAAAGAAATTCAAATTCTGGACAAACGAGTGAATAAATTTATCAACGATATCTTTCTCTTCGATGTTGTATTTATTAAGAAGAGAATCGGTCACTTTCAGGATACGACCTTGAATATCCGTAATCAGCATATTCTTATGAACGTATCCGATCAAGAAATCGATAAGATAAGACTGCGAAGTGATTTTCAGCGTCTTCTTTTCGTTTAAAGTATTCAAAGTCGAATTGATATCAAGAATCTTTTCGCCGAGGATACCGATTTTTTTAAGTTGTTCTTCGCTCAGCGGTGTGCCATGTTTGACCAGATCGATGATTTTATCTAATTCTTTATAGATGTCCTTGCTTCGGAAAATGATGTGTAAAAACGTGAAAAAGAGAATAAACATCGAAAGAATGACAAAGTAAATGAAGTTTTCGGAATGATATTTAAGATTTGGATTCGCAGACAGGTTGAATTTCTGAAAAACCCAATAGCTGTTAATCGCTAGAGCCAAAATGATTCCGGAAACCAGAAAATAGGAAAAATAGAGACGATTTCGGTTAATCAGCAACATTTACAATTCCTTCATGCGATCGATATCGGTTTCTGTTCCGACGACGATCAGGATGTCGCCTTTAGCGAGAACAGTCGTCGGTTTGGGAAATTCCACTTCGGATTTTTCGCTGGGATTGCCGAGGTCGTCGATGTCCGTATGAATGCGTTTAATGCCGATGACGTTGATGTTCGATCGTTTCCGCAGTTCGAGTTCAAGAATCGACTTACCGACGATTTGCCGTGAAACGGTGACTTCCGCGAAATAGATATTTCCGGCGATTTGCATCTTGTCTTTGATTTCAGGTGAAATGAGCCGTTCGGCAACGCGCTCGCCCTGACTGATTTCGATATTAATGACATCCGAAGCGCCGACCTGTCTTAAAACTTGTCCGTGTAATTCTGATGTTGCGCGCGAAATGATATACGGCACGCCGATATTTTTGAGAATTGCTGTTGTCAGGATACTCGCTTCGATTTTTTCGCCGATGGCGACAACCGCAACGTCGATATCTTCGGTTGGAGCATTCTTGAGTGATTCTTCATCCGTGCTATCGAGTAAAATTGCCTGCATAACCATGTTTTTTGCTTTTTCAATCAGCGTGGGCGAGTTGTCGATAGCGATGACTTTTCCGCCTTTTTCTGAAAGCGATCGACAGACTTCCATCCCGAATGTTCCTAAACCGAAAACTGCGAAGACCTTATCCTTTGCCATTTTTTCCTCCAATGCCAAAGTACGTTAAATTGAATTGTTGTAAATCGATCATTTCTTTTCCCTTTTTATCCAATAAGGAGATTACCTTCTGGGAGCCGGATTTTGTAAGTCTCGTTCTTTTGCGAGAAAGCAATCACCAACGTCAGCGGACCGACACGTCCGATGAACATAGTGACAGCAATTATGAATTTTCCGAAAAAACTCAGCATAGGCGTGATTCCCGTTGAAAGTCCAACGGTCCCGAATGCGGAAACGACCTCAAAAAGGATCTGTTCAAACCGAAAATTCTCGGTAATTAGAAGCATCGTCGTCACCGTAAAAACGGTTGATAAAGCCAGAATGATGATCAAAAACGATTTGTTGACCAATTCTTTCGGCAGCGAATGTTTCATCAAAGTGACCTCTTCTTTTCCTCGAACTACGGATTTAATATAGGCAAAGATAACCGAAATCGTATTGACTTTTACGCCGCCGGCGGTCGAACCGGATGCGCCACCGATGAACATAAACAAAATCATAATGAATAAGGTGTACGTTTGTAGATTTCCAATGATGATTGTGTTAAATCCTGCAGTTCTCAAGGTAACCGATTGAAAAAAAGCGCTAAGGTATTGGGTTTTTAGATCGAAACCGAGCAGGACGTTCCGATGCTCGAAAGCATAAATAATTAATGTCCCGCTGACGAGTAAAATTGTTGTTACCGTGATGACCGCTTTGGAATTAACTGATAGTCTTTTTCTACGAATTTGCTGGGAAAACAGGTTGGATTTGATATTTATCCAAAAGTTTTCTAGTAAGTCTGAGAGAACGGCAAAACTCAATCCGCCGGTGATAATCAAGAAAGCAACCGTCAGGTTCAACGAGACGTTGGATCGATAACTCTCAAAATTATTTGAAAAAAGCGAAAAACCGGCATTGCAGAAAGCAGAAACGGCATGGAATAAAGAAAAGAATAGCGCTTGGGTGCCGACGCCGAAAGCGTTTTTAAAATTGGGGAAGAGAAGCGCCGCGCCAATTATCTCAATAATCAGTGTAAAAATAATAATTTTAATGATTGTTGATGACATCTTTTGCATATCCTGTTCGTTCAATAAATACGAAAGTGCAAGTTTTTCTTCCAGCGAGACTCGTTTACCGATAACAAATGCGGCAAAATAAGATAAGATCATGATACCCAAACCGCCGATCTGGATCAGGATCATGATGATAATTTTTCCCCAGACTGAAAACTGTATTCCCGTATCGACAGTAATCAGGCCGGTTACACAAACAGCTGATGTTGCCGTGAACAATGCATCAATGAAAGGAACTGAATGGTTTGTAGTGCTTGAAAACGACATCATCAGAAAAATCGTACCGAGAACGATGATGATCAAGAAACTGATTGCAATTGTTTGCGCGGGATGTCTATAAACGGATTTGACAAAATAGTTCAGTTTCTTGATACGACTAAGGATTTTGATCAAACTCAAAAGAGCCCTAAGAAAGATGAGATTTGTCGCCAATGTAGATGCTCTGGATGCGCTTAGTAAATAAGGTCTGCTGTTCGAGTAAACGGAAATGAAAACCAATAGGAATAATAGGAATATGTCAAACAAAATATTCCGAAAGAAGACTAATCTGAAATGTATCAAATAAAACCGGAGAATAAGTCCGCCGATAAAGAATATCATAACGAGCCAGTCAACGATACTCAAAAGTGCATTAACCGATGCGCAGGTTGGCAATCCATATCGCAACAAGAGAGACAATAATCCAAAGATGAGGATCAGAAATACAAAAATGTCCGGATTTTTTAATTTTGTTGGCATTTTAGGATGAAATTCACTGTCTATTTCATTATAGATTCGCCATCTCTATAGGCGATGATTATTATCTGAGTTTGTAATTTTTTAGCCCCCAGATGACCTCGGTTAACGTCACCTTGATAATACCAAAAGTCGGAACAGCGAAGAGCATTCCAAGCGCTCCGGCTATATTTCCACCGATGATTACGACGATAACGACGGTTAACGGATGCATATTGACGCTTTTCGATACTACCAGCGGTGAGACAAACGTGTTGTCAATGAATTGAACCAATACAAAAGTAATTGCGATCCAGAGAAGTATGTTCATCATATTCGTCGGATTATTGATCACTACCATCATCATGGCGGGTACAGCGCCAACAACCGGTCCTAAGTAGGGGATCAGGTTGGCGATTCCTGCTAGTATTCCGATGAATACGAATTGAGAAACAGGGTGATCGAAAGCGATATTGATGCTCAAAAGTCCTATGACCGAAAGAGCGCCGACGATGGCGGCATCCAGCGCCTGTCCTTGGATATATCTGGAAACCTGATCGCCGATTTTATGGATTACGTTTAAGGTCAATTCAAAGTATTTATTTGGCACATGAGAGATCAGCGCGCGTTTGAACAAACGTGTGTCTTTAATCAGGAAAAATGTGACAAACGGGATGATGGCAAGCGAAGCGGCGAACGATCCGGCATTATTTAAGAATCCGGACATGTTGCTAAGCATTCCATTGATGGTGTCGTTGAGTTTAGATATTAAGTTGCGAGCTAATTCGGGATTATTGAAATTTTTCTCAAAAACCGCTTCCAACTGGATGCCGATTTGGACGAGGACGTTCGACTCGATTTTAATCTTTATTTGATCCACAGCGGATATGATGGCAGGGAAAATTAGAAAAGCCGCGGCAACTATCGTCATTAAAATAGCGACCATGACGATGATAATCGCAATGCCTCGGTTAATTCCTTTACTTTCCATAAAATCCACCGCTGGTGTCAGGATTATGGAAAATATCCATGAAATAATCACCATCAGCAGAACGGACTTGACATACGGATAAATAATAAGTATTCCGGCAATTCCGAAAAATATTAGTAAGACACTCCAAAAGTTCTTCAGAATCAGCGGATAGAGTTGAAAAGCGTATTTATCCATTTTTTAACGCCTCTGTTTCGGATTGGCTTTTTGAGAGTAGCTCGTTTGTGCGACGTAGCCGCTCGCCGATGATTCTCGCCAAACCCCAGAGAATTTTTATACCGAGACTGGGTTTTCGATAAAGCAGGTCGAGTAAATCAGGTCGGAAAAATCCGATGATATCGCAATCGACGACAGCGATTGCCGACGCGGAACGTGGCGCTTCGTCGAGTAATGCCAGATCGCCGAAAAATGCGCCATCCGGTAAAACGGCTAAACTTTTTTTCTCGCCGTCTTCGTTTTCTTCGGCAATTTCGACCGATCCTTCCACAATGATATACATGCCGAGGCCGGGATCACCCATCCGAAAAATCGGCTCATTTTTTTTATAATTTCGACGATGGATAATCTTTTCGATTTCAGCAATCTCTTTGGAAGTAAGATCAGAGAAAATCGGAACGGTTTTTAAAATCTTGAAGATGTTGTCGTTTTTTTCTTTGCTCTGTGCTTCAAAATGTTCCCAGATTGGATTGCTCATTATTTATCTCTCTATAAAATACCTTTTAAAACGCCTTAATATACGCCGATTCCCAAATTTTGTCAAATTCATTATCGAGATTTATAAAAAGCCATTCCACGATTTTTTATCCCATTTTGAGAGATAACCGATTAGCGTTGCTACTGTCACTAAGCCTACCTGGAAAGACAATATATTGGGTTTTTGACTACTGCAAAACTTTATAGGGTATTTTTAGGAGTGTGGAAATTTTGAATAAATATGTTGTTTTGTTTTTTATAGATGCCGCGCAAATGAAGGAAAAAGGATCGATAATATTGTGACTGGAAATCTAAAAATGCCCACGGATAAGGGGAAAATTTGCCTTTTTCATAATGTAGTGTCATGTCCGCGTATATTCCTGACCCAATGGAGATTTTGTGGATTCCATATTTTGCTGATGCGAGAACGATTTTGTCGTAATCCATGTATCCGACATCAAGATTCACTTTGCGGTTTTTACCGATGGTAAATCGGCCTTCGATTAAGTTGGTCGTGAGTTTGGCTGATGCAAGAAAGTCTGGCGAGACAAGTTTTTCAAACGAGTAAAACCGTCGGTAGATCGGCGTCCCCACTTCGGCGTCGTAATACGTCGTATCTATGAAGGTAAAGTCTTCGCTGACAGAATCAATCGGACTAAAAGCGTTTTCGGCATCAATCATTGCTTTTTCTAAAAAATTTGTATCGGAATATAACGCGCCGATAAAGAGTTTAACTGGTTTTGGAAGCGAAGGTATCATCGTTTTATTGTATCCGGTGAGCGACTTTCATGTTGAGTTCTTTTTCTCTAAACAAATTTTCCGCTACAGCAATTTCCGCACGGCGAACGATTTTCGGTGAGACGCCGAAAAATTTTTCCGCAAGCACACTGATTTCCTCCTTGAAATTACCTTTATATTGCTTGCCGCCGCCGATTTTTTGAAAATAATGATTATGAATGTAGAGGAAACCATTTTCGTCTCGTTTGGACAGGCAGATTCCCGACATCGACTTCCAGTGAAACGAATCGCTCCAGAAACTGATGAAATCTGCAATCTGTGTTGGCTTCTTTTGAAATGAATAGCGCCATTTGGGTCGGTGGCCGTCGAGTGTCCAGAGTGAATAAGTGTTAGTTACAGGATCGAACGGTAAAGTTGAATCCGCCACACCAATTTCTAATGGTTGATTAAGCAGATAGCCGGGGTCCAGCAGAAATTCGCGGCTGTCAAATTTCAAAATGAGCG
>PEYN01000097.1 GCA_002774355.1 Candidatus Marinimicrobia bacterium CG08_land_8_20_14_0_20_45_22
TGAACCTTGACGGCGGCGGTTCGACGACAATGGTCGTCCGAAATAAAGTCATGAACAGACCTTCGGACACAGGTGGCGAACGTACCGTTGCGAATTCGCTTTTACTTATTAGCACCGCTCCGACCGGTCCTTTGAATCATCTGCGGATCAGTCCGAAGAAGATTTATCTGCCGGCTGGTAATTCCTACCATTATACGGTTACTGGATTCGATCAATATTACAACAGCGTTTCTGTCAATTCCGATTCACTGACGTGGACATGTGATTCGACGCTTGGAAGCATCGATTCGACGGGAAAATTCCAGTCCGATACAGTCAAAACGATGGGTTATATTTATGTGAATTGCGGCGAAATTCGTGATACGGCGCAGGTTTTTCTAACCGGTCTGGCCGAAATTACACTCAAGCCAAATCCGATCATTCTGAAAATTGGCGAACAACAGACTATCACGGCTGAAGCGAAAGACAATTACGGAAATATCGTCCAGATTCCCGCTTCGAATTATACTTGGGAAGTCACGGGAAATGTCGGAACTATCAATAGTACCGGCGTTTTTACGGCAACCACGATGGGCGAAGGCGTGATCTCCGCGACGTTTGAGGAAGTGACCGGAACGACGCCAGTTTCCGTAGGCGCCGCCGCGACCGTGATGGTTGATGACTTTACAACGGTCGCCAATTGGTCGATCACGGGGACGAAAGTCAATCTTGCTCAATGTAAAATAACCGTCAGTGATTCGATAAAAATCTCCGAACCTTCTTCCGGACGATTGGACTATAGTCTGGCGACCGGCGGAACGACCAACCTGAATTTGAATTGCACGATCCCGATTTCCGGCACGCCTGACGCGATCAGCATTCAGATTTACGGAGATGGAAAAGGTCACTGGTTGAGAGGTGAATTTATCGATAAACAGGGCGAGAAATTTCTGATGGATTTGACCCCTGCCACTCCGGGAATCGACTGGACGGACTGCTGGCAGAAATTGGAAATTCCGTTCTCTGCCGCGATCCCCAGCTGGGCGAATCCGACGGCTGTTTTAGATTATCCGGTTACGTGGAAGAGAATCTATCTGGCTGAAACCGACGACGCTAAAAAGGATGTGGGAACGCTTTACTTTGACGATTTTTCCGTGCATTTTATCGAGACGAAAACTGTCCCGGAATCAAAAAATGGTGTTGCAGGGAAATTTCGGTTGGAAGGCAATTATCCGAATCCATTTAACAACCAAACAAACTTTCGCATTTGTGCAGACAGATCAGGAGATCTGAAAGTCACGTTTTACGATCTTTCAGGAAAAGAAGTCGATAGAATCGATCAGTTCATCGAAACGAGCGGAT
>PEYN01000098.1 GCA_002774355.1 Candidatus Marinimicrobia bacterium CG08_land_8_20_14_0_20_45_22
TGGAGGCGGAGGGAATTGAACCCTCGTCCGAAAAAGCGACCGAACAGAGCACTACGCGCGTAGCTGATTGCTGGTTTTAGTTCTTCCCGCGCCAATCAGCCAACTGAGGAAGAACGAGTCTGCTGAGTCTCATCTCCCGAAACACAAACCGATTCCGTGAGACCAGCCCGTATTATCGACGCTCTGGACCAACCCACAGGCGAGATCGGAGAAGAACGGTCACTTAACTAAGCGTAAGCGACGGTGCCAAAGTTATTGGCATTTGACTTTATTCAGGTTTTTTATCGTGGCCTTCCTGAGAACCACGGCGCGCATTCTATTGGATCTTCAATCCCGTCGAATCCATTCGCCCCCTTCAAAAAGCATTGGAAATTTATGAAAAATCTTGAACGTTTGCTAAGCATATTTTATTTCTCTGTGTCCTGAATCCAACAAGAGGCGGACCAACCCAATCAACTCAATTAACAAAATCAACATAATTAATCCATTCAACCTAATCAACCATAAAAAAACATTGCCTAATTCCAAATTAAATCTTACAATGAAGCCGTTATTTTAAATAGGGATTAACCGCGGATAAGCATCACACTGATTATTTATCTCGGAAACACGCGTTATTTGGAAAAGGACCAAGTTGGACTTAACGTTTTTAAGAATGGATCCCGAAGCTTCGGGACAAATGACTCACACGGCGAATGAATATTCAAGGCGCTCTTTTATATCGACAGCATGAGCCGTTTCTCCTTCGGGAAAACGCATTAGGTTACTTTTAGAAGTAACAGGCTGAAATTTTCGTTGTCTGTTATTTCACAGGCATTGTTCAATATTTCTTGACTGCTCCGTCGTGACATGTGACTGACGGGGCGGAGCCGTGCCCGGAATGAGAGCGTTATCCGCAGATAAGCGCAGATTGACACAGATAGAAATGATCCAATCTTTTTTATTGTGTTAGTCGATTTTTCGGTTCACTTATCGTATATCTTCAATGTTTATTTTAGAAGATCAAAAATTTACCGAGTTTCGGTCATTTGAATTTGGGATTTTGGATTTGTTTGAAATTTGGGTTCTGGTGCTTGGTGTTATTAGTCAATCGGTGTCCGAATAGTGTCGGATTTTCTAAATGATGGATAAATAGAAAAATGGATTTGTAATGAGATAGTAATATGACAAATATTTTTCCGTATCTACGCAAATATATTTATTGACAATATTTCTGAATATCAATAGATTGCGGCGTATGAATAGTACGGAAAAGTACGGAAATTGACATGAAAGACCTTTTAAAAATCAAACAACAACTCGACCAGTACCGATCACAGAACCAACCATTCATCACAGTAAATAATAGCGAATGGTACACGCTGTTCCGGGATGAGATTCGCAATTCCATCGCAATCGAAGGTATTTTTACAAACCGCAACGAACTACTGGCAGTGTTGGAACACGGACGCAGGACTTCTGACCAGAAATCAGCCGCCATTCTCGGTTATTTTGAAGCCGCTAATACGCTTTATGAGTACGCTAACAACCTATATAAAACCGGTGAATTTTCAGTCCGGCTATCAGATTTGAAACAAATCCACACCCTGCTTATGCGTTATGAATATCAATTAGAGACTTTTACTGGTATTTTGGGAGATTTCCGACGGGAAGATGTAGCGGTGACGCATTCGTTATTTACGCCGTTGAACCATACTTATATTCCGGAGGTTCTACCAGTTTTTGTTCAATGGCTCAACGAACAAGTTCGAAATCCGCAGATAGATATGTTGAAATTCGTCTCCGCTTGTCACGTTCTGTTTGAAACGATTCATCCTTTCAGAGATGGCAATGGTCGCGTTGGGCGGATTCTACTATCGTATTTACTGATTGGAAACGGCTTAGTCAATATTACCATCAAAGGTACAACCAAGGAAGACAGGGATAAATACTATCACGCTCTGGAAGTTGGTGATGATCGGATTGAGAAACTGATGCGGGCAGTTGAGTCGGGTAAAAAGTTGAATACGGATTTGATTGACGCTACAATCGCACAGAGTGATTTGGAACCGCTGAAAATGCTCCTTTCCAAATGTGTCGGGCATTCCTTTGAAATGATTGAAAAAGGGATGAAAACAGCTGATTCGGATGCAATGATTTCTCTGCGGGATGCCGGGAAGTTCTTTAATTATTCGCAGGATTATCTACGGCAGTTGATTAACCGGAAAAAATTATTGGCAATTAAGCATGGCAAACTCTGGTTTGTGAAAGTCCGCGACATTGAGGCTTATATGAAAAGAAAGCCATCGAGGGAGACTTTAATTCCGAAGTGAAGAGAAAAATCAAAGACGCCGAGAAGGCGCTTGAGACACAGGTGATTGCCAAATACAAGACACTTACCGAATCAGAGATCAAGGTTTTGGTGGTGGATGACAAATGGATGGCAACTCTCGAGCAAGCGGTCAAGGGCGAAATGGATCGCATCAGCCAGCGACTGACTCAGCGTATCAAAGAACTTGCCGAGCGTTATGCTACGCCCTTACCAAAACTCGTCACCGAAACCGCAATGCTCACGGCTAAAGTAGATGCGCATTTGAAGAAAATGGGATTTGATATATGAGTAATTTGATAGCGAAAGAGTATAAATCATTTGAAGCAATAAAGCATCTTTCGGAGGATGGTCATGAATTTTGGTATGCACGTGAGCTTGCAATGGCACTTGAATATGTACAATGGCGAAATTTCGCTAAAGTATTAGATCGGGCAAAGCTTTCTTGTAAGAATAGTGGATACACGATTGTTGACCATTTTGCTGAGGTCAGCAAAATCGTAGAAGCGGGAGCTACCTCAAAACCTGTTATTGATTTTAAACTCACCCGCTATGCCTGTTATTTGATTGTGCAAAATGGAGATCCACGGAAAGAGGTCATTGCCTTAGGGCAAACTTATTTTGCCATTCAAACCAGACGGCAGGAAGTAGCAGACTACTTTAATCAACTGGATGAAGACAACAAGCGTTTGGTAATAAGGGGCGATATTAAGCAATGGAACCAGATGCTTGCCGAAGCCGCCCACAATGCAGGCGTTATGAGTGACGAAGAATATGCCGCTTTTCAGAATGCGGGTTATATGGGCCTGTATGGTGGAATGAAAGTCGAGGATATTCATAAAAAGAAAGGGTTAAAGGAAAAAGACCGGATTCTTGACTTTATGAGCAGCACAGAATTGATTGCAAATTTGTTTAGAATATCTCAAACTGAAGAAAAACTAAAAAAAGATAAAACCGCAACCGCAGATGCCGCTAATGAAATCCACTTTATCGTTGGAAAAGAAGTGCGCGGAACGATAGAACGGGTTGGTGGTACAATGCCGGAAGATTTGCCCACACCGGGCAAAAGCATCAGTGATGTTGAACGAAACCAGTTAAAAAAGCTTAAAAATTCCCCCAAAAAATTAATGCTGGATGAATGATGAGAGGTTGGAGTGAATGAAATGAGGACGGGATACAAGCAATCAAACCTGACAGTGATTCCGGAAGCATACGGTCAGTATTTTAGATGCTGATTTGCTATGATTCATTATGAAAAGACTTTTTAATTCAGACTCTGGTTCGATACAATTCTTAATGAAATTTATTTGAATAATTCTGTTCATAATTAATCGGCTTTCTTCTGCGTCTATATTATCTCTCCATATCCGTGTTCCTCCTCACGGTGAAATATTTGTGTTGACTAATTCCAAAATATATCTTACAATAAAGCCGTTATTTTAAATAGGGATAAACCGCAGATAAGCATTACACCGATACTTTATCTCGGAAACACACGTTATTTGGAAAAGGATTGATTTCAATAGATGGATCCCGAAGCTTCGGGATAAATAACTGATACGGCGAATGATTATTCTTTGTGCTCGTTAGACAACGCCACTGGCAAGTGGCAGGGCGGTTGGAAAATCGTGGGCTATATTTATCCAAGATAAAATTAGAAGGTGAAAAACAAAAGGTAAAATTTGGAAATAAAAACTTAAAAATACAGATAAAAATTAGATATAAAAAAGTTCTTTAAAAAAACAAAAAAGGGAGGATAAAATGAAAAAAATGTTGACACCAGCGCTGATGCTGGCCGTATTTTTGTTGCTCGGTTGTAGTCCGACCGAGCCAGAGCCAGAACCCGAACCAGTCGTTTGGGTTTCGGAAAAAATTCTAACGACGAATGGGGACATAAAGCGCATCGCCGTTACCGACAGCGGCGCGGTTTATTATGCCGCCGCCCATAACAGGGAAGCCAAGTAAAACACAACTGCCAATGATTAAACAAACTGCACTTAACTTGCTTTCGCAAGTGCAGTTTGTAAGTTAA
>PEYN01000099.1 GCA_002774355.1 Candidatus Marinimicrobia bacterium CG08_land_8_20_14_0_20_45_22
ATTTGTACGAAGTCTGGAACGAGAGTTTGTCCATGAACTCGATGGAAGTTGGGATGACGTGTCCCATCGTCATGATCGTCGGGACGATGCGAATAGCGGATTCGGCGTCTTTGAACATGACGAGCAGATCGATCTTTTCCGTTGGAAGCGGAAGCAGTTTGATGTAAATCTTGGTGAAGATTCCGAGTGTGCCTTCCGAACCGACCATCAGTTTAATAAAGTCGTAACCGACGACGTTTTTCGACAATTTACCGCCGAGATGTATAATTTCACCTTCGGGCGTGACGACTTCAAGACCGATGATGTAACGATCGGTGACGCCATATTTGACCGCGCGTCCGCCGCCCGCATTTTCGGCGACATTTCCGCCGATGAAGCAACTCTCGACGCTCATGGGGTAGCCGGCGAAGAACAATCCGTAGGCTTTCAGTTTCTCGTTGATTTCGTTCGTCACGACGCCCGGTTCCACGACGACGACAAGATTTTCCTTGTCTATTTCCAAGATTTCGTTCATGCGTTCCAGCGAGAGAGAAATCCCACCGTGGAGCGGCACCGCGCCGCCCGAAAGTCCGCTTCCCGCGCCGCGCGGCGTGACCGGGATATTTTCACGGTTCGCCAACTTCATGATTTTGGAGATTTCCTCAGCAGTTCGTGGCTTGACGACGGCTTCCGGCATGTGCGCGTAATGCTTTTCGGCGACTTCGTCATGTGAATAGGGTTCCATTTTATCTGGTTCGCCGAAGATGACGTACTTCGCGCCGACAATGGATTTGAGTTCATCAACGATTGGTGGATTGATCAAATTATACGTGTAATGAGACATAATAAACCTCCGCTAAAGAGACTTTTGTTGTTTCAATGCTTTCAGTTTGCCGATGAGAACCGGCAAAATTTCAAACAGGTCGGCGGCGATTCCGTAATTCGCGACCTGAAAAATTTGCGCATCCGGATCACTGTTAATGGCAATGATATTTTCCGCAGTTTTGATTCCCGCGAGATGTTGGACCGAACCGGAAATCGCGATGGCGATATAGAGTTTCGGACTGACGGTTTTGCCGCTCAATCCAACTTGATGTGGATAGGTTGCCCAGCCGAGATCAACCGCGTCGCGCGAGGCGCCAACTGCGGCGCCGAAAATGCCGGCGAGTTCGTGAATCATTTGGAAATTGTCACTTTTCTTGAAGCCTTTTCCGCCGGCGATAATGATTTCAGCATCCTGAATGCTTCCGCCTTCTTCAATATTCGCTTTGAAGCCAAGTCGTTTGACGCGGCTCTTCAGCAGATTTGGATCGATACTTTCGTAAATAATTTCGCCGGTGTGAGTGGTATCTGCCGGAAGTGGTTTATTCGAGTGCGGGCGAACCGTTGCCATTTCTGGTCGGCACGTTGGCGTTTTGATTGTTGCCAAAATGTTTCCGCCGATCGCCGGGCGCGTCTGGATGAGACAACCGGTTCCGTTTTCGATGTCAAGATCGGTGCAGTCCGCAGTTAATCCGGTATTGCATTTGACGGCGAGCGCGGGCATGACGGTTCGTCCCGTCGTTGTGGCGCTGGCAATCAGAATTTCAGGTTGATATCGTTGGATTAAACAAAGAAAAGTGTTTACATAGGGTTCCGGAAGAAAGTGCTCCAGCGAGGGACTTTCGACGACGATAACACGGTCGGCTCCCCGGTGGATCAATTCCTGCAAACCTTCTGTGTTAATTTGTTTGCCGAGCATGATCGCGACGAGTTTGACGCCGCGTTTATCCGCCAACGCGCGTCCGCGCTTTAGGAGTTCGTACGAAACGAGTTTGACTTTGCCATCTTCCTGTTCGCCGAGAATCCAAACATCTGTATATGACATTTTTAGTTCCTTAAATGATTTCTTTGGATTGGAGATAATTGATGAGCCCATCGACGGCGATTTCGATCTCGTGCTCGTCTTTCGGCTGGACGACTTCGCCGTTCCGTGCAACCTGCGGGGTCGAGATTTTAACAACACGGGTCGGTGAACCTTGAAGACCGAGATTTTCCGTCAATGCATCAATTTCGGTCGGGCCCCAGACTTCTAATATCATTTTCTTCGCTCTCAGGTTGCCGCGCAGAGTCGGTAGTCGGGGATAATTCAGTTCCTTGACGACGGTGAGCAAGCAGGGAAGCGCGATTTCCAGCGTTTCGTAGCCGGATTCGACCATACGTTCGACGATGAGACTTTCCGGACGAATTTCAACGATGGCGCTGATGTATGTTGCGAATGGAATGTCTAACCATGCGGCGATTCCTGGACCGACTTGACCGGTGTCGCCGTCGGTGGCGCGTTCGCCGCAGAGAATCAGGTCAAAATTTCCAAGTTTCCGGATCGCTTGAGAAATGACGTAAGAAGTTGCCCACGTATCGGCTCCCGCAAAGGCTTTATTGCTCAGTAAAATGCCGGTATCGCAACCCATGGCGATGGCTTCTTTAATTGCCAGTTCCGCTTTCGGAGGGCCCATCGATAACACGGTTGACATTCCGCCTTGTGTATCGCGGATTTGGATAGCCGCTTCGATAGCGTATAGATCGAGCGGGTTGATAATCGACTCGACACCTTCGCGCACCATTGTTCCGGTGACGGCATCCATTTTCACGTTGCTGGTTTCCGGAACCTGCTTGATCGGCACAATAATATTCACCCAATTCTCCTTCTATTTGAGATAAATCCGGTTATCTGGTGAAAAATCGTTTCAAAGACCGGATGTCGTGTAAAGTCATCAATTCTCTTTTTTATCGGGAAGTTTGGACTTCATGCCTTCGACCAGTTCTTTGACTTCGTCGAATTTCGATCGAATTTTTTTGATCAACTCCACGTCCGTATCGCGAACGTTCTCCGTTTCCAGATTGTCCATGAATCTCCATCTCCGTATTTACTTGTCCTGTTTACATTCTATTGTGTTAAAACAGTATGAAATTTTATCAACTAACGGGCAGTAATTTAAAAATTTCGACAGGATAAAAAAGCGAAAATCCGCTATTGTCGTAAAGACGGCATTTTGAAAAACCGGTGGCGCCAATTAAGTTTGGTATTATTTTTTGACGAAACAGGAATTGCAATGAAAATTGTAAACAACCGAAAGGAAAACAGATGAGTGGAATCAAGATCGTAGTCGGCGTGGATATTGGAGGAACAAATACTGGATTCGGTCTGGTTGAGCCAAGCGGAAAAATACTTGCAAAAGGCGCGATGCCGACCCATGCGGAACAGCCTGCCGAAGACTTTTTTCGGAGGCTTTTTGAGGAAATTGATTTGCTCTTTCGTGAAAATCCCGAACGGTTCGAAGTGTGTGGTGTCGGAATCGGTGCTCCGAATGCCAATTACTATACTGGCAGGATTGAGAATCCACCGAATTTGAGTTGGAAAGTCGTCGATGTCGTTGCAATCGTGAAAAAATATTTAGACGTTCCGGTCGCTCTCACGAACGACGCCAATGCGGCGGCGCTTGGCGAAATGCAGTTCGGGAATGCGCGCGGCATGAAAAATTTTGTCGAGATCACACTTGGAACCGGTCTCGGAAGCGGAATCATTGTCAATGGCGAACTCGTCTATGGACACGACGGCTTTGCGGGTGAAATGGGACATCTGATGATCGAACGAGACGGTCGCGCCTGTGGTTGCGGCAAGCGCGGCTGTTTTGAAGCCTATGTGTCAGCAACGGGACTTGCAAGAACTGCCATCGAATTATTGGTAACGGAAACCGACAAAAGTTCGCTTAGGGCGATCCCAACTCAACAAATTACCTCAAAATCGGTCTATGAAGCCGCAATTTCCGGCGACGTGATCGCTCAAAAAGCATTTGAAATTACCGGTAGATTGCTTGGAGAAACGCTTGCTAACACCGTCGAATATCTCAGTCCGGAAGCGATTTTCCTGTTTGGAGGAATGGCGGCGGCTGGCGATTTGATCTTTAAACCGGCGAAGGAACACATGGAGAAAAACCTGTTGCCAATTTTCAGGAATAAGGTCAAAATCCTTCCTTCTGGGTTAGCGGAAAATGAAGCGGCGATTCTCGGAGCCGGGGCGCTGATCTGGCACGAACTGAGCAAAAACGTCTGAAGGTTTTTGAATTGTTATCATTTTGATAAGTGCCTGTTGCAATACTAAATTTATGGAAGTATATTCTGTTGATATGAAATCTTACGACCTGATTGTCAGACTAATTATGAAATGAATAAAACAAATCTTAGCGGGAAATATGTACTTTTTTTTACCTTGTTCACTTTATCTTTGGTTTTGGTTTTGATTTTTAATCTATTTACAATGAATCGGCAAAATAACCGCCTGAAAGAACCGACGAAGATCTATTTTGTTGATAATATGTCTTCGGCGCATTTGGAAATCATTCGCCGCTTCAACGAAAAAAACAAAAACGAGATCGAGATCGTTCCAATTAATCTTCCTTTCACCAAGTTTTCGACGAATGAACGGAAAGAACTGATTGCCCGGTCATTGAGAGATCGCGATAGCCGTATCGATATCTTTGCCGTTGATCAGATTTGGGCGCCGCGTTTTGCGAAATGGGGTGAACCGCTGGCGAAATATTTTTCACAAAAAAATCTCTCTAATCTGATTCGTCCGGCGCTTTCGACCTGTTATTTCAATCAAATGCTTGTTGGGGTTCCGCTCTACATAGATTTGGGCGTTTTGTATTACCGGCGCGATCTTCTGAGGAGGTTCACGGACGAAAAACACTTTGAGGCGAGATTGAAGCAATCAATAACGTGGGAAGAAATGATCGAACTGTCACGAAAATATGGCGTTGATGGGAATTTCTACCTATTTCAAGGCGATAGTTATGAAGGGCTAATCTGCAACTATTTCGAGATTTTCTTTGCTTTGGGCGGAAACATTCATAATGGAAATATGCTTCGTTTCAATACCAAAGAAGGGCGAAAAAGCGCCGCGTTTATGGTGGACTTGATTCACAAATATCGTTTATCTCCAATTGAAGTGACGACATTTAACGAGCAGGATTCTTATTTCTGGGCGCTCAAACATGACGCGCCATTTTTCAGAGGCTGGTCGAGTTTTTTAAAAGATATGAAAGTTCCAGATTCCGATTCAGCCAAGGTTCAACTTCTCGGTATGGCCTGTTTGCCTCATTTCGACGGTCGGCAACCGGTCACGGTTTTCGGTGGCTGGAATCTGATGATTTCCAAACATTCGACAAAAAAAATGGAAGCGGTTAAATTTCTGGAGTTTGTTCTATCCAAAGAATCCCAAGAAACGCTTCTGCGCTACTCCGGATATCTGCCCATTCGTCAGGATATTTACGATGATCCGGAGATTCTGAAGGGATTTCCTTATCTCGTGGAAATCAAACAGATGATGCATTACGGCGTCCACCGACCTCCACTGGCGGATTATACCAAGATATCTGACATTTTATCGTTTCATCTTGGAAAAGCACTAAAGGGCGAGATAAACGTAAAGACCGCCTTGGAAGAGGTGGATAAAACCATCGAATCCAAGCAACATTTTATTAAATAAACTATACGATCGATGAACCGCGTTCTGAACCGATTGCAACGTTACCGATTTGAAGTCCGGCATTTTATCATTTTCTTTATCGTTCTGGCAACATTCCAGCTTTTTCTTTCGTATCTGCATAAAGTTTCCAGCCGGAACCTCATTGAACAGAGCATGAGCCTATACCGGAAAGATTCGGCGGTTCGCCTCGCTAATCTGACGACGACGTCGCTCGAACTTATCGTCGAACAGAGTCTCACGAATCCCGTTCAAACCAAAGCCAATTCACGAAAAATCATTCAGGTGTTCAACATCATCATGAATCAACAGACGCTTCAGCAGAATGTGGACCAACTATGCGTCGTTTTCAGTTTCGGCGGGAAGCCGTTCATCATCGATCAGGGCGAAGAACTTTATGCATTGTTATTTCACGACCAGATTCCGGATCAGAAACATAAATCAGTCTATGCCGAAGCGATCCGGCGTTACAGGGAAGCGAAGGATGAATTATTGCAGACTGAGCAGATCAATTGTACTTGGGACAATGTTCAATCGTTTCATGTGTTGGTTCCTTTTGTGCTGAGAGGCGAATTCGAAGGTGTCGTTTATATGAAGATATCGCCCGACCTGAGCAAGATTGTCCGGGAAATTTCAACCGTTTATGACGAGACAAGCATCGTTTTCACTGCGTTGATTTTGTTTGGTTTGTTGGCAATGTTTTACATTACGTCCTACACCGTCAAAGAACGCGATCATGCACAGGAACTTCTGTTTAAGGAACGGGAAGATCAGATCAAGAGCGACATCGAACACCAGAAAGAGGCGCTCTTCACCAAACGTATTTATCACGCGCATCACAAAGCGGAAAAGATCATGGGATTTATTAAGGAGGAAATCCGAAACTTGTCGGAAATGAACATCTCCGCCTTCAAACATGTCGCCACGAAATACTCGAATTTTATCTCACGGGTCATCTATGATATGAAGTGGTTTGAACCGCCGATCCATGCGACACGCAACCCGATTTTCAGTACGGATATCAATCAGGTGATTCATTTTTTAGTCGAATACGTTTTCCAGCGCGTCTATGAAAAAAACAGTGCCTGTGAGTTCAAACTCGAACTCGATCCGGCGCTTCCGCCGGTTCAGATCAACGAATATGTGATCTGGGAAATTCTCGAACCGCTGATTCAGAACTGTGTCGATCATAATCAGGGGCAAAATGTCATCATTACAATTCAAACGAAATATGAGCCGTCGGAAGAGCGTTCAACGATTCATATTCGCGATAATGGAAAAGGAATCGACTCGGATCTACTCGCTTTCAATGAAGAAAGTGTCCGGAAAATTTTTCTGGAAAATACGTCAACCCGGGAGAATAGTATCAACTCCGGATACGGTTGTTACATTGCTTATGAATTGAGTGTCAATCGCTGTGGTTGGTCGTTAGACGTTCAAAATGCGGAAACAGGCGGCGCCGTTGTCGTCATTACCGTTCCAAATGGATAATTCTAAACCTTAGTCGCATGAAGCCGATTGGAGAATCAAGATGATTAAAAATACCATCCGCCTGCTGTTAATCGAAGACGAAGCGTTTGATGTGCGGCGGATACAAAACACGCTCAAACCGTACGAGAGAATCATCATTTCGGATATCGTTTCCAGCGGGGGCGACGCGCTGAAACTGATCGCTCAAAATGATTATGATGTTGTGGTGATGGATTTTCAGATCGCGGGCGGCATTATGGGTGAGGAATTGATTCGGGAAATCCGGAAACTTAACGCCACGGTTCAGATTATCGCCATCACCAAGATGACGATTTACCAGACCAATTTTGACTTTGCGAACCGGCTAATCCGCGCTGGAGCATTTTGGTTTTGCACGAAGTATCCGGTCGATATTGAAAATTTTATCTATCAGCCGACGGACTTCATCCTGAGCATTGTCAATGCTTACGAAAAACGCCGGTTGGAAATCGACCGGGAACACTCGAAAAACAAGTTGAGTCGGACGGTCAGCGATATTTTATCGCGGAAAGTCATCATTGGTGTATCATCGGCAATTCAGGAACTTCGGGAGCAGATACGCAAATACGCCGATGCCAATGCAAATGTGTTGATCTACGGAAAATCCGGAACGGGTAAGGAACTTGTGGCGACGAATATTCACTATTTAAGCAGTCGCAAACTCGAGAACTTTGTGCCAATTAACTGCGGTGGCATTCCGCGTGAACTGATCGAAAGTGAATTGTTCGGATTCGAGAAAGGATCATTTACCGGTGCGCAAGACAGTCGGTCGGGTCTTTTTGAACAGGCGAACAATGGAACGATTTTTTTAGATGAAGTCAGTGAGTTCCCGCTCTCGGCGCAGTCAAAACTTCTGCGCGTTTTGCAGGACGGACAAATTGAAAAGATCGGTAGAAAACAACGTTACGAGGTCGATGTCCGCGTCATTTCCGCCACGAATAAAGACCTTGAGAAAATGGTCAGCGACAAGGAATTTCGCGAAGACCTTTTTTATCGGTTGAACGTACTTCAAATTTACGTCCCAACGCTTCAGGAACGACCGGAAGATATTCCGGTTCTCGCCGACCATTATCTCCGGCGGTACTGCCACGGTTTGGGGCGAGCGGTTCCGGAATTTGAGCCCGGTGTGATGGATGTGCTGACCGATTTTTCGTGGCCGGGAAACGTCCGGCAACTTCAGAATACGCTTCAACGTATGATTTTTCTCAGTAGCGAAGAATCTATCTCGAAGAAAACGGTATTGGTATCAATCGGTGCAAAAAATTTCCAACCGGATATGCGGGTAACCTATCGGTTTGATAAAAATCAAATCTTGCCGCTGACAGAAATCGAACGGCAGTTCCGGAAAAATTATATGCAGTTCGTTCGCGAAAATAGCAAAACGGATGCTGAGGCCGCTAAAAAACTTGGACTCGCTCCACCGAATTATTATCGTATTTCTAAGGAATTGGGAATGAAATGACAGAGATGAATCCACAAGACGTCTGGTCGTTTCTAAAATAATAACTCGTTCTTATCGTTTTGATAACCAAGTGGATGGTTTTTGTTGTGCCCGGCTAATCGAACACTCTGGATGCAATTTTAAATGTGGTTGGCTTAGTTGTTGCCATTTTTTTAAATGAGATGTATAACCGATCTACCCGGAGAAAATGTTGCTGAAATACCTGACGAATCTCGATGTTTTGTTGCTATTTTTGTATTTTGCAGGCACGATGCTTGTCGGGCTCTATTTTTCCCATAGGGAGCAGACGAGTTCTGATTATTTTTTAGCGGGTAGAAACGTCGGCTGGCTTGCTATCGGTTGTTCGCTGTTTGCGACGAATATTTCGAGCGAGCATTTCATTGGCTTGGCAGGTGCGGGAGCGAGTAGCGGTATGGCTGTCGGGCATTTTGAATGGATGGCGTGCTTTTTTGTTTTGCTTTTAGGTTGGGTATTTGCGCCACTGTATCTAAAATCTGGTGTTTATACAATGCCGGAATTTCTTGAACTTCGCTACAACCGTTCCTGCCGGATTTATCTGACGACAATCTCAATTATTGCTTACATCATGACCAAGATTTCCGTGACTCTTTATGCGGGCGGATTGCTTTTGAATCAAATTCTCGGTTGGGATATGGTGACGTCGGCTTGTGTGATGGTGATTCTGACGGGAATCTATACGATTGCGGGAGGCTTTGGGGCAGTGGTTTACACCGAAATTGTTCAAACGGTCGTTCTTATTAGTGGCGCATTGCTCCTGACTGTATTTGGATTAAATGAGGTCGGTGGATTATCCGGTTTGAAAACTGCATTGCCTGCCGATTTTTTCCAAATGTTCAAACCGGCGAGCCATCCGGATTTTCCGTGGACGGGAATTATTTTCGGCGCTCCGATCCTTGCTGTCTGGTATTGGTGCACCGATCAGGTGATTGTTCAGCGTGTGCTGAGCGCCCGGGATATCAATAATGCTCGGACTGGGACAATTCTTGCTGGATTTCTGAAAATATTGCCGGTTTTTCTGTTGATTTTGCCGGGCATGATTGCACTGGCGCTCTTTCCCGGAATCAAAGGTGATGAGGCGTATCCGACACTTGTAATTAGTCATTTATTGCCGTCGGGCGTGCGCGGTATTGTCATCGCCGGACTTCTGGCGGCGATGATGTCGTCGCTTTCCAGTACATTCAACAGCAGTTCGACGCTGATCACAATGGATCTCTACAAACAAATTCGTCCGATGGCAACGGAGCGCCAGCTTGTTCTCATGGGACGATTGGCGACAACACTTTTGGTTGTTATCGGCATACTTTGGATTCCGCTGATTCGAAGCATCAGCCCGCATTTGTTCATTTACCTTCAGAGTTTGCAGGCATATATCAGTCCGCCGATCGCCGCTGTTTTCTTATTTGGTATTTTGTGGAAACGTGCAAATGGGAAAGCGGCTTTTTCTGCGCTGATTATTGGTGCGGCGTTTGGCGCATTTCGCCTCGTTCTGGAGATCATTCTAAAGACCGGTATTTGGGATTCTGCCTTTTTACGTTGGTATGCCGGGATGAACTATCTGCATTTCGCCATTTTACTTTTTGCTATTTCCTCCGCGGTCATCGTTTTTGTAAGTCTGGTGACTGTTCGCGAAAAAGACAATAAACGGATTGCTTTTCTATCTTCCGGAAATTTGCACAGCAAACTGTTCAATTGTCGCGAGACGACGAATCCTTATTGGAATAAAATCAACATTGGTCTTTCAATCGTTTTGGCGTTGGCCGTTCTTTCGCTGTGGGGAATGTTTTTCTAAAATTGATATGAATTGATAAGAGGAGTCGATGATGAGAATTCTACGTACGATTTTCTGTGTCCTTTTTCCGGGTTTGCTTTTGTTTGCTGGAATGCCAAATAAATCCGAAATGGCAGTGGAAAAACGTGTCGCCGATTTGCTGTCCCGGATGACTCTCGAAGAGAAGATCGGACAGATGACACAGGTGGCGATTCAGGTCGTTTCCCGAACACGCGGAGATGAGAAGTGGAAACACGAACTCGATTCGGCCAAATTAGACGAGGCGATTACCCAATATCAGGTCGGCTCTATTTTAAATGTCTGGGATGCGGCACATTCGCTCGATTACTGGCGCGAAGTTATCACTCGGATTCAGGATGTTGCGACTCAGAAAACCCGCTTGAAAATTCCAATATTATACGGCATCGATGCAATTCATGGTGCGAATTATACGCTCGGCGCAACGATCTTTCCACAGAATCTGGCGATGGCGGCGACATGGAATCCGGAATTGGTAAGAAAATGCGCCGAAATTACGGCCGTCGAAGTTCTTGCTAGCGGAATTCCCTGGAATTTCAATCCGGTGCTCGATATAGGTCGCCAGCCATTATGGCCTCGTCTATTTGAAACGTTTGGCGAAGACGTTTATTTAGCAAAAACGCTCGGCGCGGAATATGTTAAGGGCAATCAGGGCGACGATCTTGCGAATCCAGAGCGCATCGCCGCCTGCGCCAAACATTATCTTGGGTACAGTTTTCCGCGAACCGGCAAAGACCGAACGCCTGCATGGATTTCCGACATCGATCTTCGCGAGTACTTTCTTCCTACATTCAAAGCCGCAATAGATGCGGGCATTGCGACGTTGATGGTGAACAGTTCCGAGATCAATGGAACTCCCGTTCATTCGTCCTATTACCTGTTGACGACTTTATTGAGAGACGAATTGGGCTTCAAAGGTGT